>JAIRZN010000090.1 GCA_031267205.1 Tannerellaceae bacterium
CGAGTATATTATCCTCAAGAAGTCCCTCCGGTTCCCGAAAACCTTACGGGGAATCATATTCCCTTAGCAGGTGTTAGAGGAATGGTGGCATGCCCAAATTATTCTTATTCGTATTTTTGTATAACTTTGCCCCTCGGAAAAAATTAAAATGTCATACAACTAAATCAAGGTTAATAACATGAAACAGGAATATTCGCGCATAGCAGTTTTTTTGATCCTCTGGATTTCGTTTTTGTATTCGTGCGTCGGCGGGAAAGGGGATGCATGGAGGTTTATGAGTTACAATGTGCACAACTTTGTCGGTATGGACGATGTCAGGGATTATCAACGTATTGCGGATATTATAAATGATGTGGCGCCTGACGCGGTGGCCGTACAGGAAATCGACAGTGCGACTTTGCGGAGCGGCGGCGTCTATACTTTGCAGGAGCTGGCGGACAGGACGGGGATGTATGCCACGTATGCTCCGGCCATTGATTTCCAGGGAGGAAAATACGGCGTAGGCATATTGTCGAAAGAAAAGCCGCTGTCCGTCCGGGTTAAGCATTTGCCGGGCAGGGAAGAAAGGCGGGTGTTGCTTATCGCAGAGTTTGAGGAGTATGTGTTCGCATGCACACATTTTTCGCTTACGGAAGAAGACCGGCTAACGTCTGCGGCCATGGTATGCGAGGAGGTAAAGGGAACGGAGAAGCCTTTGTTCCTTGCCGGCGACATGAACTCGACGCCCGGCTCGTCGGCGCAGGCCTTACTCGGCGAATGTTTCAACGCTCTGAGCGACCCTGAGGTTAATACGATACCCGTCGAACGCCCTGAGGAATGTATAGACTATATCTACGGATACAGGAACGGCCACGCCTACACCGTATTGCACCGCGAAGTAATCGACGAGCGGATGGCGTCCGACCATTTGCCGCTTTTTGTGGACGTATGTACGGCAGACGGACATCGCCGTTGACCGATGAAAAGACATGCGAAAGGCGCATCCGATTCGGAAAATAACGCTACATTTGCGATATGCATGAATTATCAATTGCTCAAGGCATACTGGAACTTGTCGAAGAACAGGTTCGGAGGCGTTCGCTCTCATCCGTTGAAGAGGTAGAGATAGACGTCGGTCGCTTAGCCGGGGTCGAGACACAGGCGTTGACCATCGCCATCGAATGCGTTGCCAGGAACACCGTTATGGAGAACGCCCGCATAGTCCGTAACGACATAGAAGGCGAAGGATTGTGCGGCGACTGCGGCCGCTGCTTCGTCATCGAAGAATTGTTCGCCCCGTGCCCCGACTGCGGCTCCTGCGCCGTCCGTGTCGTAAAAGGGAAAGAACTCCGCGTGAAATCAATTCTCTCTAATAAATAGAACATTATGTGCTACGCTCACGACCATAATCATCACCACGACGGGCAAACTGTCCTAACGGTGGAGCAGGATATACTCCAACACAACAACTTACTCGCCGAGCGCAACAGGGGATATTTTGAGGCGAAAAACATATACGCGCTCAACCTGATGAGTTCGCCCGGTTCGGGCAAGACTTCGCTGCTGGAAGAGACGATACGCAGGCTGAAAGGCCGGCGACCCGTCTATGTCATCGAAGGCGACCAGCAGACATCAAACGACGCCGACCGCATAACGGCGCTGTCCGTCCCCGCCTACCAGGTCAACACCGGCATGGGCTGCCACCTGGAGGCCGGCATGGTGAATCACGCCGTCAAACACCTGTCCCCTTCGGAAGGCTCGCTGCTGTTTATTGAGAACGTAGGCAACTTGGTCTGCCCCGCCCTCTTTGACCTTGGGGAAGCCGTGAAAGCAGTGATAGTCGGCACGACCGAGGGCGAGGATAAGCCGCTCAAGTACCCGAACATATTCCACGAAGCCGGCGTATGCATAATCAACAAGACCGACCTGCTGCCCTACCTCTGCGGCTTTGACATACAAAAGTTGCGCGATAATATTTTGAGGGTAAACCCCCGGACGCAGGTATTCGAACTGTCCGCCACGAGGGGCGACGGCATGGATGCCTGGTGCGAATGGCTGCTTGAATGCACGAACACCTGAATACCGACACATACTAAATACACATATTATATGATAAATCGAGAATTAATCAATCCGCAAAGCATCGTTGTCGTGGGAGGATCCAACAACGTACACAAACCGGGCGGACGTACTGTGAGAAACTTGTTAGACGGAAAATACAAGGGAGAACTCTATGTAGTGAATGCCAAAGAAACAGAAGTGCAGGGACTGAAGTCCTACAAAGACGCCTCCGACGTACCGGAGACGGAACTGGCCATCATTTCCATACCCGGCGGCTCCTGTCCCGGAGTAATCGACATACTTGCGAAAGAGAAGAAAGTAAAGGCCTTCATCGTCGTCTCCGCCGGCTTTGGCGAAGAGTCCGAAGAAGGCGGCCTGCTCGAAGATCAAATACTCCAAAGCGTCAACGAGGCCGGCGCCACGATGATAGGCCCTAACTGTATCGGAGTGATGAATATGAATTATCACGGCGTATTCACCCAACCCATACCGGAGTTCCACCCCGACGGCGTCGATTTCATCTCAAGCTCCGGCGGGACGGCGCTCTTTATCATCGAGTCTGCGCTGACCAAGGGGCTGCGCTTCTCGTCAGTCTGGACGGTAGGCAACTCCAAGCAGACGGGAGTAGAGGACGTGCTCGAACATATGGATCACAACTTTGATCCTCTGCTCGATTCAAAGATCAAGATGCTGTACGTAGAGAGCATTAAAAACCCCGACAAGCTGCTGTTTCATGCCTCATCGCTCATACGCAAAGGATGCCGTATAGCGGCAATCAAGGCCGGCAGCACCGACTCCGGCAAGCGCGCCGCATCTTCGCATACCGGAGCCATAGCCAGCTCCGACTCCGCTGTGGAGGCCTTGTTCCGCAAGGCCGGTATTGTGAGGTGCTTCAGTCGCGAAGAGCTGACTACCGTAGCCTGCATCTTTACGCTGAAAGAGATGAAGGGGAAGAACTGCGCCATAGTGACACACGCCGGAGGGCCTGCCGTGATGCTGGCCGACGCTCTGTCCAAGGGCCGTATGAATGTGCCGAAGCTGGAAGGCCCGATGGCCGATGAACTGAAGTCCAAGCTATATCCAGGCTCGGCCGTAGGCAATCCCATAGACATCATAGGAACAGGAACGCCCGAACATTTAGCTACCGCCATTGACTACTGCGAGAAGCGTTTTGAGGACATAGACCTGATGATGGTTATCTTCGGAAGCCCCGGACTCGTAAAACTTTACGATACGTATGAAGTGCTTCACAAAAAGATGGAAGAATGTAAGAAACCTATCTTCCCCGTCTTGCCCTCCATCGTAACAGCCGGCCCGGAGGTGAAAAGTTTCATAAAGAAGGGGCACGTCAACTTCTCCGACGAGGTAACTCTCGGCACAGCCCTTTCGCGCGTAATCAACACGCCGAAGCCTGCCGGGATGGACATACAGCTCTACGGCGTCGATATACCGGAGATACGGCGTATGCTGGAATCCTTGGACGACGGATATTTGTCGCCCGAAAATGTACGCAAGATATTGGAGACCGCCCGGATTCCGCTCGTAGAAGAACTTGTGACTACCGACAGTGATGAACTGACGGCTTTCGCCAGGAAGGTGAAATATCCGGTAGTAGCTAAGGTCGTAGGGCCGGTGCATAAGAGCGACATAGGTGGAGTTGCGCTCAATATCCGTAGCGAGGAACACCTTATGTTTGAATACGAGCGTATGATGAAGCTGCCGGAAGTAACGGCCGTCATGATACAGCCTATGCTCAAAGGCCAGGAATTATTCCTTGGAGCCAAGTATGAGGATCGTTTCGGGCATATAGTCCTTTGCGGGCTGGGAGGTATCTTTGTGGAAGTGCTGCAAGACGTCTCATACGGATTGGCGCCGCTGTCGTACGACGAGACGTTCTCAATGATCCGTTCACTGCGCGGCTATCCTATAATCAAGGGTACGCGCGGGCAGAAGGGAATCAATGAGCAGCAGTACGCCGACATCATTGTCCGCCTGTCAACCCTGCTGCGTATTTCGCCGGAGATCAAGGAAATTGATATAAACCCGCTCCTGGCGACCGACCGTGGCCTGTTCGCCGTCGATGCCCGTATCAGAATAGAAAAATAATTATACATTTGCGCTATATATTAATCAATAAAGTTATGGCAGAGAAAGAAGAATTACAGTACGATGAGGAAGAATCTATAAAGTTTATTCAGAACAATCTTCCTGCGGAGCTAAAAGGTAAGTTCAATGATGACGATATTCTATACTTATTAGATGTAGCGGAGGAATTTTACGAATCTAAGGGAGATATAGATTCCTTAGACGAAAACGACGAAGAGGAGCTGATCAAGTATGTCATTAAGAATGCAAAAGAAGATGGAGTAGGTTCGTTCAAGACCGAGGATGTTCTCGCAATTCTGGACGGCGACCTTGAGTATTGCAAGTCCATTGAATTGTTTGACTGAAGGGGGAGATAACCAATACGCTACACCGTTTTAAATAATTGAAGTATATGAAGAATCTCAGATTATTAAGTGTTGCGCCGCTTTGTATGGCCGTGCTACTCTCCGGGTGCGGAGCAAGTAACGCGGTCAAAGGCACGGGTATCGGCATAGGCGTCGGCGGAGCGGCCGGCGCCGGCATAGGCGCTATCGCCGGCAATACGACATTAGGCGCCGTCATCGGGGCCGCCGTAGGAGGTACGGCCGGCGCGTTGATCGGCAAGAAGATGGATAAGCAAAAGAAGGAGTTGGAGGTCGCTGTTCCCGACGCTACGATAGAAAGCGTAAATAATGGCGAGGCGTTAAAAGTTACGTTTGACTCAGGCATCCTGTTCGCTACAAATTCCAACACCGTGAGCGACGCCTCCAAGAGCGCGCTCCGTAACTTTTCCGCCAGTCTGAAAGCTAATCCTGATACCTACGTGAAGATTATCGGCCATACCGATAACACAGGCAGGATTGATTACAACCAGACTTTATCCGAAAAACGCGCTTTAAGCGTGTACGACTATTTGCTTGATCACGGCGTACTCGATAACCGTATGACATACGAGGGCAAAGGCATTCACGAACCGGTAGCAAATAACAATACGGTAGAAGGCCGGGCCTTGAACCGCCGCGTGGAAATACTCATCATGGCGAACGAGAAAATGATTCAGGAAGCCCAACGAGGTACGCTCAGGTAGATTATAGAACTTATAAAGAATCCCGCCGGATAATTCCGTTGCGGGATTCTTTTTTTTTTAATGTACAGCACGTGGCGAACAACGGGCCGCGTGCGTGAGTTGCGGATTCGGGCCGTAATGTCAGGAGAGTTTATGAATCACCAATCCCGACCTGAGTTTAGGCTCAAACCATGTCGTTTTAGGCGGCATTATATTCCCGCTGTCGGCGATGTCTATCAGTTGCTTCATGGATACGGGATAGAGAGCCAGGGCGGCTTTCATTTCGCCGCTGTCCACGCGACGCTTCAGCTCGCCTAATCCGCGTATACCTCCCACAAAATCTACACGCTTGTCGGAGCGCAGGTCTTTTATGCCAAGTATATCGTCCAGTATCAGCTTCGACGAGACGGTCACATCCAATATTCCGATGGGGTCGTTGTCGTCGTAGGCCTCCGGTTTTGCCGTCAGGGAGTACCATTGTCCTGCGAGGTAGAGCGAGAAGTTGTGCAAGGCTGCCGGTTTGTATATCACGTCTCCTTCGGGCTTCACGAGGAAGTGGTCTTGCAGGCGTTCGAGGAAGGCGGCGTCCGTCAGTCCGTTCAAGTCCTTGACGACGCGATTGTAGTCGACAATCGTCAGTTGCGACGCTGGGAAGCATACGGCCATAAAGTAGTTGTACTCCTCGTCGCCGCGGTGTTCGGGATTTTGTGCGGCCTTCTCGGCGCCTACTAATGCGGCGGCGGCCGAGCGATGGTGACCGTCGGCTATATACATGGAGGGCATTGCGGCGAATAGTTCCGTTATACGCTCTATGTCGGCGCTGTCGGATATAAGCCATAAGGTATGCCCGAATCCGTCGGATGGCGTTATGAATTTGTATTCGGGATCTCTTTCCGCGTATTCCTTTATTATTTCGTCTAACGCCGGATTATCGGGATAGGCGAAGAATACAGGCTCAATATTGGCGTTATTGACGCGGACGTGCTTCATCCTGTCTTCTTCCTTGTCCCGGCGCGTTAGTTCATGCTTCTTGATCTTGCCGCTCATGTAATCGTCGACCGAGGAGCAGAGAGTTAATCCGTACTGCGTATGCCCGTTCATTGTCTGGGCGTAGAGGTAAAACATCTCCTTGTCATCTTGCAGTAGCCAGCCGTTATCTTGAAACTTCTGAAAATTTGCAACCGCCTTCTCGTATACTGCGGGCGCGTGTTCGTCTGTTCCTGCGGGGAAGTCTATCTCAGGCTTGATGATGTGGTAGAGCGACTTTTCGTTGTCGCCGGCTTCGGCGCGGGCTTCTTCGGCGTTGAGGACATCGTATGGCCTTGAAATTACCTGCCCGACTAATTCCTTAGGCGGGCGTATGCCTTTGAAAGGTTTAATCTTCATGCGTTTACTTTGAATTTTGTATTTCCGTTACGGAGAAAGTCCACTATCTGCTTGGCGGCGGCGATACCGGCGTTTATGTTGGATTCGGACGTTTGTGCGCCCAGCTTCTGGGGCGTTGCGAAGTAGCGGCCGGGGTATTTGGCGGCTAATTCGGCATTTATGCCCGGCTGGATGTCGCTCAGGTATTTGAAGTCCGGGCGTTCTTCGAATACGCGGGCGAGGGCGGCTTCGTCGATTACTTCCTTGCGGGCGGTGTTCACCACGATGGCGCCTTGAGGCATGGATTTGAGCAGCCCGTGGTTGATGGATTTCTTCGTTTCCGGCGTGGCCGGGATGTGAAGCGATACTATCTGGCAGGCGGCGAAGAGTTCTTCTGTTGAGGCGACGGCTTTTACCCCGTCGTTTTCAATCGCCTGCGCCGGCGCGTAAGGATCGAACGCATAAATATCCATGCCGAACCCTTTCGCTATACGCGCCACGTTGCGCCCGACATTTCCATATGCCAGAATACCGAGTTTCCTGCCCTTAAGTTCCGTGCCTGACCCCCCGTTGTAGAATCCGCGCGAGGCGTAGACTAAGAGGCCGAAGACAAGCTCGGCTACGGCGTTCGAGTTTTGGCCGGGCGTGTTCATGACGCATATTCCGCGTGCGGTGGCCGTAGTTAGATCCACGTTGTCGTAACCGGCTCCGGCGCGAACTACGATCTTCAGTTGTCCGGCGGCTTCCAGTACTTCGGCGTCGACAATATCGCTACGTATAATAAGAGCGTCGGCGTCTTTTACGGCATCCAAAAGCTGCCGTTTCTCCGTGTATTTTTCCAGCAGGGCAAGCTCCATTCCTGCCGCTTCCACCACTTCGCGTATACCTTTCACGGCTATCGCCGCGAAAGGTTTATCTGTTGCTACTAATACTTTAGTCATAGGTTATGTCCTTTCAGTTTTGTTTTTCAAATTCTTGCATTATCGCTATCAGGGCCTCCACGCTGCTTTTCGGCATAGCGTTGTAGAGCGAGGCGCGGAATCCGCCTACCGAGCGGTGTCCCTTGATGCCTACCATGCCTGCGGCGGAGGCAAAGGCGCCGAAACCGGATTCCAGTTCCTTGTACTCGTCGTTCATCACAAAACATACGTTCATTATCGAGCGGTCCTCCGTAGCGACTGTGCCGCGGAACAATTTGTTCCTGTCGATCTCGTCATACAATATGGCCGCTTTTTCGAGGTTTATCTTCTCAATGACGGTCAATCCTCCCAAATCCTTGTACCACTTAAGCGTCTGCAAAGCGGCGTAGATCGGGAACACGGGAGGAGTGTTGAACATTGACTCCTTTTTGATATGCGTCCTGTAATCCAGCATCGTGGGGATAGCGCGTTCCACATGCCCCAGCGCGCCTTCGCGTACAATGGCTAACGTCACTCCGGCAGGCGCGAGGTTTTTCTGCGCTCCGGCGTAGATAAGATCGTACTTGGAAATGTCGACCGGGCGCGAGAAAATATCGGACGACATGTCGCAGACCAACCGTACATCGCAGTCGGGATCGTAACGCATCTCCGTCCCGAAGATGGTGTTGTTCGACGTAAAATGGAAATAATCAGAGTCTTTTCCTACCTTATAATCCTTCGGGATAAAGGTGTAATTGGCGTCTTTGGACGAAGCTACCACATCTACTTCGCCGAACAGCTTGGCTTCTTTGATGGCGTTGGACGCCCACGTGCCGGTGTCTAAGTAGGAGGCCTTATTGTTTAATAGATTAAACGGAGCCATGCAAAATTGCAGGCTTGCGCCTCCACCCAAGAATACGACATCGTAGCCGGCCGGAACGTCTAAAAGTTCCTTCACCCTTGCGCGAGCTTCTTCACATACTGCGACAAATTCTTTTCCCCTGTGGGAAACTTCGAGAATTGATAATCCCGTGCCTTCAAAATCCGTTACTGCCGCAGCCGAGTTTTTAATCGTGTATTCACTCAGAATAGAAGGCCCTGCTGAAAAATTGTGCTTCTTCATACTACTTTAATTGCTTTTAAAATGTTAGAATTTAGATATATCTATTGCCCCAAAGGCGTTTCATCCGTTCAATTAGCGTCTGCTCGGCAGCATTCCGCTGCCCTGTCCACATTCTCTGCCCTGCGAGTTCGGGCGGGAGGAAGTCTTGGCGTACAAAATTGTCCTCATAGTCATGCGCATATTTATAATCTTTGGCGTAGCCGAGATCTTTCATCAGGCTCGTGGGCGCGTTCCTTAGATGAAGCGGGACGGGCAGGTTTCCTGTCTGTGCAACGCATCCCAGAGCTGTTTCTATCGCCATGTAGGCCGAGTTGCTCTTAGGGCTTGCGGCGAGGTAGACTGTCGTCTCGGCCAGGATTATACGCCCTTCCGGCCATCCTATCTTGCGCAGCGCATCGAAGCAGGCGTTCGCCAGCAACAGGGCGTTAGGATTTGCAAGCCCGATATCTTCGGCGGCCAGGATCAGCAGGCGTCGGGCGATAAATTCCGGGTCCTCGCCTCCGGCCACCATCCTCGCCAGCCAGTAGACGGCCGCGTCGGGGTCGCTTCCCCTGACTGATTTTATGAAGGCCGAAATAATATCGTAGTGCATCTCTCCTCCCTTATCATACGCGGCGGGGTTTTCCTGAAGGCGTTCGACAACTTTGGCGTCGGTTATCTCGATGGCCCCGTCAGCCGTTTCGGCGTTTACCGTCAGCTCCAATATGTTCAGCAGCTTCCGCGCATCGCCACCCGAATAGCGCAGGACGGCGGCGGTCTCGACACATACGATATTCTTCTTCCTCAGCTCGCTGTCCTCCGCTATCGCCTTGTGCAGCAGCCCCAGCAAATCGTCCTTCTCAAGGGATTTTAGAACATACACCTGGCAGCGCGACAGGAGCGGGCGAATTACCTCAAACGACGGGTTCTCGGTCGTCGCGCCGATCAGCGTTACGACGCCCGTCTCCACGGCCCCAAGCAACGAATCCTGTTGTGATTTACTGAAGCGGTGTATCTCGTCGATGAACAATATCGGCGAAATAGCGTTAAAAAACCGGTTGCCCTTCGCCTTCTCAATGACATCGCGCACATCCTTTACTCCCGAACTGATTGCGCTCAGCGTATAGAACGGAGCCTCCAAGCGGTTGGCTATGATTTGCGCCAGCGTGGTCTTACCCACTCCCGGAGGCCCCCACAGGATAAATGAAGGCGCTCTTCCCGCGTCTATCATCTTGCGCAGGACGGCGCCTTCGCCAACCAAATGCTTTTGCCCGATATAATCATCCAAGGTTTTCGGGCGCATCCTTTCTGCTAAAGGTTGATTCACCATGCGACAAAATTCGTGTTTTTTATTCACTTATCAAAGTAATTCCCAAAGGGCAATTATCAGTTCGCTTCAACTGTGGCCTTTCGCACTATTGACAGCGGGCAGGGTCTGTGGCGCGCCGGAATTAAGATATACAAAAAAACAAACCCTCGTTCCCTCATGATGACGCATTGAAAAAGTCTGTATATCCGGCTATTGCAGAAATTGAAGAGAAATGGTGTAAACCCGTTTGGGATTGGGGCATGGTGTTTAATCAATTTTTGACTATCTTTGAAAATCAATTACTCAGGGCTTAACCTCTGAATAATTGATGGCTTGTAGTTTTTCCATTTACACAGAATTTTGGACAGTCCCTTTGTTTCTTTGTGCGCATATGCATCGTTTAACTCTTTTGTGAGTCACCTTTTTCCAGCGAAAGAGATGGGAACAAATAAGATTATTAGTGAACAAAATTTAA
>JAIRZN010000103.1 GCA_031267205.1 Tannerellaceae bacterium
GCAAACGGTGCGGCGGCGGGGCGTTATGGGCGATGGTTTTATTATGAACACTTTAATTTATATATCATTACGATGAGAAATTTGAAATTAGTTGCTACCTGTCTTTTCCTTGGCTTCTACATTGTTAGCGGCGCGCAGGGGGGACGAATCCTCACCTTCGGAGAGTTTATGCATGGCGTGAGGGAGAGAAACATCGGCTATTCGGCTGAAAAATACGGCGTCGACATGGCGCGGGCGGACGCAGAGGCGTCGAGGGTGTTCCCCGACCCCGAACTTTCGGTCGATTATGCTAACAATCAGGATTGGAGCCTGCGGATGGGGTACTCTGTCGAGGCCTCGCTCGGCTATACGGTCGAGCTTGGCGGGAAGAGGCGGGCGCGTATTGATGCGGCCCGCAGCCGGATGGAAATGACGGAGGCTGCGGTCGAGGACTACTTCCGCAACCTGCGCGCCGACGCCTCCATAGCCTGGTTTACGGCGCTGAAGAGCGCGAAAGATTGCGCGATACGGCGGTCTTCGTACCTGCGTATGCTTGAAGTTGCCGCGGCGGACAGTATCCGCTACCGTTCGGGTGATATTAGCGAAACCGACGCACGGCAGTCGCGCCTTGAGGCAGGCGGGATGCTCAACGAGGCGTATGCTGCCGAAGGGGCTATGCGCGACGCTGTTGTCGAGCTGGTTTGGCTTGCCGGATTGGATGCGGCGCCCGATTCGGTTGCGGGGGATATATTATATGTAAGGCGTGATTTCGATCTTGGCAGGCTTATCGAAATTGCGCTCGATAATCGCGCCGATGTACGCGCGGCGCTCAAGGCCGAGGAGGTGTCGAGGCATAACCTGCGCGTAGCTAAAGCGGCGAGGGTGACAGACTTAGGGGTGAGCGCCGGCGCCGTATATTCGTCGAAGGCGTTAAACGAAATAGCGCCGGCGCCGGCCTTTACGGGCCTTATGGCGGGGGTAAGCATACCGCTGCGGCTGTCTAACCGCAACCGTGGCGACCTTAACGCGGCGCGTGCGGCCACTTTGCGCAGCAGTACGGAGCGCGAGGCGGCGAAGGCCCGTACAAGCGCCGAGGTGAGGCAGGCTTACAACCGTTATGTAGTGGCTTGCAGGCAGGTGGAACAGTACGGCGCCGGCCTGCTCGACGATGCCGCGTCTATCCTGCGCAGCAAAACCTACGCTTACCGGCGCGGCGAAAGCGGCCTGCTCGAACTCCTTAACGCCGAGCGAACGTATAACGATGTACATATGAATTATAACGAAACCCTTTACAATTATGCTACGGCTTTAGTAGAACTTGAGCGAGCCTGCGGAATATGGGACGAAAATGAAAGTTGAAAGGCATAAATGCATATATTTGTGTCGGTTAAAAGAAACAATCCTTTATAGCCACTTAATTTATTTATCATGATAACAAACAGACGTAATTTTTTAAAGACTTTGGGCGGGGTGACGCTGCTGACGATCGTCCCGCGCCATGTTCTTGGGCGAGGTTTTATAGCCCCAAGCGACCAGTTGACAAAAGGTATCATCGGAACCGGTGAAATGGGGCGCACGCATCTAAGGTACGCCGGCACGCGCCTGACGGCAGTCTGCGATGTCGACAAAACCCACCTTGAGCTGGGTAAGAACCTGGTGACGGACCGGATTGCCGCCTACCATGATTTCCGCGACCTGATAATTGATCCGAATGTTGACATTGTGCACATAGCTACGCCGCCGCACTGGCACGGCATCATGTCGGTAGAAGCCGCCAAGGCCGGCAAGGACATTTGGTGCGAGAAGCCAATGACGCGCACTATCGGCGAGGGCAAACGTGTGATGGAGGCTGTAAAACAATACGGTAGGATGTTCAGACTTAACACCTGGTTTCGTTTCGAGGACGATTTTTACGGCATGAATACGACAGTAAAGCCTATCAAGAAGCTTGTTCAAAGCGGACTGCTCGGATGGCCGCTTACCGTCACCGTGTGCAAGCATACCGGCTTCGATTGGAAGTTCTTCTGGGTAGGAAAGGAGAATCTTGAGCCGCAGTCCGTACCACCGGAGCTGGATTATGACTTCTGGCTCGGCCCGGCGCCTTATAAACCGTATAACGTACACCGCACGCACCAAACTTTCAGGGGATACTGGGATTATGACGGCGGCGGACTCGGAGATATGGGCCAGCATTATATCGACCCCGTACAATACTTCCTCGGAAAGGACAACACAAGCCCCGTCAAGGTAGAAGTCGACGCGCCCCAGCAACATCCCGATGCAGTAGGCACATGGCGCTCAATAACCTATACATACGCCGACGGTTGCAAGATTATACTCTGGGGAGGCGATTACGGCGACCCGGATACGCCGTACATATCCGGCCCGAACGGTAATGTATACAAGAATTTCGTCTGCGACATACCCGGATGGGAGAAAAAGCTTGCCGCTTATCCCGAACCGGAGCCACAGTTAGGGGACTTCGCCGAGTGCGTCCGCACACGCCAGCCCTTCGCACTGAACGAGCGCAACGGCTTCCGTTCCGCCACGATAGTAAACATGGGCGCCGTAGCTCTGCGACTGAACCGCACGCTGGATTTCGACCCCGTGAAGCTTGAGTTCATAAACGACGAAGCCGCAAACCGCCTGCTGAGCCAGCCTATGCGTTCTCCATGGAATATATAAATGTAAACAGTAAAATATAAGCATAGTTATGAAACGAAAATATGCACTGATCACAGCGCTGATCTTTCTACTCGCAAGTATTAATACGCTGCGGTCGCAGGAAAAAACCAACGTCGCGGAAACGCTCGCCGGCGTACTGACGCAACTGCCTGCCGATAACAGGAATGAGTATCACAAACAGTTAGACGCGATATTGTCGACGGGTGAAGAAGGTATACTTACGCTTGCAAAAATGCTCCGCACACCCGGACAGGGCGACAACTCGAAGGTAGAATACGCCCTCAGCGGAATCTCGCACTACGTCACAGGTAAGGCCGACGAGGCCCTTCGTTCGAGCATAGCCGGCGCCTACATAAAAGCTTTGAACGCGACAGAAGAGCGCGAGGCGAAGGCTTTCATCATAAGTCAATTGCAAATAACGGGCAAAGAGGAGAGCATAGAACCGCTGGCGCGTTACCTTACCGAAGAGCGCCTTAGCGATCCCGCAGCCCGCGCATTGGCCTCGATAGGCTCCGCCAAAGCGGCAGAGGCCTTGAGGTCAGCCTTATTAAGGAGGATGGGGACGCCTGCCGCCATGTGCAGCATAATATTTGCGATAGGGGAAACCCATACTGCCGGTGCGGAAAATATACTGAACGATATTCTTGCAGACGGGGACGATAATTTCAAGAAGGCGGTATTCTTCGCCTTGAGTCAAGTCGGAAGTAAAACATCCTTGAGCATATTGTCTTCAGCCGCCGACAAAGTAAATCTAAGTTGGGATAAAACGAGCGCGAACGAGGCGTACATAGCCTTACTGCACCGCTTAGTCGCGCAAGGCGATACGCAAGAAGCCTCAAAAGCCGCTTCCGCCCTGCTTAAAAAGGCCACAAAAGCAGGAATTACACCTACGCGCAGCGCCGCTCTCCAGGTTTTGCTGTCAATCGAGAAGTCGAATGGCCTTAAACGTGTACAGTCGGCAATGAAAGACGCCTCGCGCGAATATCGTACGGCAGCGTTGGATTACGCCTCCGATTTTGCCTCGCGCTATGTCTATGTCGAGATGTTTAAGACGATGGATAAAGCAAAACCGGCAGCAAAAGTCGATATCCTGAACTGGATAGAGCGCGAGAGCCGTATACCTGAGAAAAATGCGCTGATAAAGACGCTCGACATACGTTTTGACCTTACCGCCGGCCAGGCTATACTCAACCAACTGAAGAGCGGCGATACTACGGTCAGGAAGGCCGCCGTATGGGCCTTAGTACGGATGGGCGACGTGTCTTTTATCCCGCCGTTGGCTAATTTACTTGCAAGCTCCGAAACTTCCGACATCCTTCTCGGTCGCGACGCCCTCATAGCCTTCGGCGGAGATGTCGAGTCCGATGTTGCGCACATTATCCCGTCCGCCACCGATGCCGGCAAAATTGCCGCCATAAAAGTCCTTGCCGTACGCAAAGCTCACACGAGAATCAATGCCGCACTCGACCTTATAAAAACAGGCGCCCCCGAAGTGAAGGCCGCAGCCTATACCGCCCTTAAAGACCTGTCGACGGAGAAAGACCTGACGCTTTTGTGCGGAATGCTCGAGACGGCCGATGCAACCGCCGTGTCATCATTGCAAAACGCCGTCATAGCATCCATATCCTCCCTTCCGGCCGCCGAACAGTCGGCGATAATATCACGCCGCATGTTGCAGGCCGGGGAAAATGCTAAACATTTATATTATGTAGTCTTGTCGGCGACAGGATACAGGGATGCGCTGGCTACTATCGTCTCCGGTTTCCGTCAAAGCGCCGGAGAATCCAAAGACGCAGCCTTCGAGGCCTTGTTGTTGTGGAAAGGAGCGGAATCGACGGACGAGTTATACGCAATATGCGAAGATGTATCAGCGCCGTCATATTTCGACCGCGCCCTCGCCGCATATACGAGAGCCGTACCTGCAAACTCAACTCTCAGCGCCGACGAACGCTACCTCGCCCTCCGCAAAGCAATAGACATAGCCCATACAAACGAACAACGAAGCGCAATCCTCAGGCAAATAGGAAGGACCGGATCATACCAGGCCCTACTCTATGCCGGTAGCCTGTTGGACGATAAATCCGTACAGCGTCCAGCCGCCGACGCCGTTATAAATATAGCGCTAAACAATAAGTCTTATGCCGGAACCGAAGTAATAGAGCTATTGAATAAAGTATCGTCAATACTGACCGATCACGGAGCCGATTACCAGCGGGAGAGCATTCGCAAACATATAGAAGAGATATCAAAGGGAGAATAGATACATTAACCACGTATGTGAATGTAATGCATGTAGAAGTTTAAAATACTTCAACAAAGAAAAACAGATTGCTGATTAAAAAAGGGAACAATATTGAATTGTTCCCTTTTTTAATGCAATAAGCTCTTATCTTCAGGAGATAAATCATAAATACAATCGTCAATACGGCAACTTTGCACTATAATAAATAATATAAGTCTGCGCATATAAATAAAAGCGACATGAATGCATTACAATTTACGAAATGAATTAAAACAAACCGATAACAATATACATACAATAATGCAGTAAAAGAAAAACAATATGAAAAAACAAAGTAATACAATGCGATACGATATAATGATGTAATAATATAATCGAGTAGATAAGGCGTTAATTTTGTTTATCTGCGTGAAATGTTAGGATGCGGACGGAGTTTAATATCGCCAGCAAGGCCACGCCCACATCGGCGAACACGGCTTCCCACATGGTAGCTATGCCGAAAGCTCCGAGCAACATAACTACAAACTTTATGCTTATGGCCAAGACTATATTTTGCATAACTATTCGTTTCGTGGTTTTTGCTATACGGATGGCGACGGCTATTTTAGACGGTTGATCTGTCTGTATCACTACATCGGCAACTTCGATGGCGGCATCAGATCCCATCCCGCCCATGGCTATGCCTACATCGCTTAGCGCCAGTGCGGGAGCGTCGTTGATACCGTCGCCTACAAAGGCAACAATTCTCGAAGGGTCGGCCTTAAGGGTTTCCATGTATTTTACTTTTCCTTCAGGAAGCAGGTCGCCGTGGAATTCATCTACTCCTAAGGCCGAAGCTACCTGATTTACAACCGCCGAGCGGTCTCCGCTGAGCATGACCGTACGGTTGATTCCCAAAGCGCGCATGTTTTGTATAGCAGCTCCGGCATCGTCCTTTATCTCGTCGGCGATGCTGACATATCCGGCGTATTGGCGGTCAATAGCTACTATGACAACGGTTTCCGTCAGCGTATCGATGCTTTCGTCGTATGAGATGGCATATTTGTGCATCAACTTACGGTTGCCCGCCATTATTTCCTTTTCGCCGATGTATCCTTTTACGCCCAAGCCTGCTAATTCTTCCACCTGCGCGGCTATGGCCGTTTCAACGTCCGGTGAAGCGGCAACGATGGCTTTGGCCACCGGGTGAGCGGAATATTTTTCGATTGTTGCCGTAATATCAAGCAGTTTCCTTCTGTCGTACACGGGCGAAACGACGTCCTTCACCTTGAAAACGCCTTTAGTCAGCGTGCCCGTCTTATCCATCACGACAGTATTCACGGAAGTCATCAAGTCGAGGAAGTTAGCGCCTTTAAACAAGATGCCGTTGCGCGAGGCCGCGCCTATGCCGCCGAAGTATCCAAGCGGGACGGAGATAACCAACGCGCAGGGGCATGAAATTACCAGGAATATCAGTGCGCGGTACAGCCAATCGTTGAACACATAGTCTGTTACAAGGAAATAAGGAATGAAGGCAATAAGCAAAGCCATCAGGAAGACGATCGGCGTATAAATTTTTGCAAAGCGGCGAATAAGTAACTCAGTCTTGGCCTTGCGCGAGGACGCTTCCTGCACCATTTCCAGTATCCGCGCCAGCGAACTGTCGGCATATGCCTTTTCGGCCCTTATCTCCACGACCTTGTCGATGCTTATCATGCCTGCCAGTACGGTTTCACCGGCACGTATGGTCTTGGGACGGCTTTCGCCCGTGAGCGCCGAGGTATTAAAGCTGCCGTAATCAGACAGTAGAGTCCCGTCGAGCGGAACCTTTTCCCCTGCTTTGACCAACAACGTCTCGCCGGGGGATACATCTTCGGGCCTTGTTTCGCGGTAAACGCCGTCCTTCAACACCGTTGCGCTGTCAGGGCGAATGTCCAACAAGGCCTTGATATTGTTTTGAGCTCTGCTGACTGCCGATTCCTGGAACAATTCCCCTACGGAATAAAAGAGCATAACGGCCACGCCCTCCGGATATTCGCCGATAAAGAAAGCTCCGACGGAGGCAGTCAGCATGAGTGTGTATTCGTTGAAAAAATCCTTCCCCACGACGACCGCCCACGCCTCTCTCATTACCGGTAAACCGACGGGCAAGAAGGCGATTATATACCAGAATAACGGCATTTCCAGAATTATACCTGAGACCAACAAAACCAGACTTACGGCGGGGAGAATGAATCTTTTCCATCCCATGCCCGACTTTTCGTCGCGACGCTCTCCGCAGCAACTGCAACAAGCGTCCGGAACAGATTGTGTATGAGTTGTCATTTACTTTATTTTAGTAATTTCTTGGGCAAAGGTATGAGAAAAGAAATGCAACTAAGTTGCAAAATCAGATGAATTACTTATCCCAAAATGTCCATTAGGAGAATTTTGTACGCTTAAACAGCAAGAATTTTCTAATGGACATTTTGGGATAATGATTTATGTTCAGGAACATTTTACCTTCCGGAATATTCCAATGACTAAAGATTTGCTGAAAATGCTGAAGCCCATGAAAAAAATAGTGAATAATAGTTTTTATGTTTTGACCAACGATGCGAAACCAACGGAACCTCGAACGTATCGGAATTACTACAAGCAACTAATGGAAGATTTGAACATCCCGAAACTGAAATTTCATGGCTTACGGCACAGTTTCGCGACAAGATGTATCGAAAGCAACTGCGATTACAAAACACTTAGCGTGATGCTCGGTCATTCCAATATCAGCACCACATTAAACTTATATGTTCATCCGAATTTGGAACAGAAGAAAAAATGTATCGAGCAAATGGCAAAGACGTTGAGATAGACGTTATTCTTTCTTGGTTATTGGAAACAGTACAGAAGTCAAAAAGCCCAACCGATATCATAGTCGGTTCGGCTTTTTGATTGAGTTATCATAAGCCAAAAACAGCAAACCAAATACAATCCCAACCGCCTTCCCTATCAACTGTTAAAAATTCATGCCTGTTTGCCGAAAAAAATGAAAAAGAGGCCGGAATTTCTTCTGACCTCTTGACCCCTCAGCGTCGGGGTGACTAGATTCGAACTAGCGACCACACGCCCCCCAGACGCGTACTCTAAACCTGGCTGAGCTACACCCCGATTTTTTTTTGAGTTGCAAAGATATGCGTTTTGATTTATAATCCAAAAGATTCACGGTAAAAATCTAAGGATTCGAATATGCGTTCCTTACTTACGGACTGATTGATGTGTATCTTGCCTCCTGTGTCGGACAGGAGGGTGAAGGAGATGACGCCGTTTTCATTCTTTTTGTCGTGCGTCATGCGTTCGTACAGGTAGTCGTATGCTTTGCAATGGAAGAAGAAGGGCGGGTAGTATTCCCTTATGTAATGGACTACTTGCGAAAGCTTGCTTGATGGGAAGCCGCATTGCTTATACGAGAGGTACAGCTCGCAGACGAGGCCGGCGGCTACGGCATGGCCGTGCAATAGCGGGGCGTCGCCTTCAAAGGAGAGGCTTTCGATGGCATGGCCTACTGTGTGACCCAGGTTTAAGGCCTTGCGTATTCCTTTTTCATGTGGGTCTTCTTCTACTATGCGTTCTTTTATGGCGACGGACTGGGCTACCATTTGATTGAGTAGGCTGTCGTCAGGTTTGTCCGGGTCGAAGGCGAATACCTGGGCGCAGGCTTCTTCGGAGCTGATCAGGGCGTGTTTTATCATCTCGGCGTATCCTGAGAGGATGTTGTCGCGGTCTAAGGTGCGCAGGAAGCGGCAGTCTATTAATACGCAGACGGGCGTATGGAAGGAGCCTATCTCGTTCTTCAGGCCGTTGAAGTTGACGCCGGTCTTTCCTCCTACTGCGGCGTCGACCGACGCCATTAGTGTCGTGGGGATGTTCAGCGTGCGTAGGCCGCGTTTGAAGGTTGCACCGGCAAAGCCTCCTATGTCGGTAATCATGCCGCCTCCGAGGTTTATCAGCAGCGAGCTGCGCGAGGCGCCTTCGGATGAGAGCGCCTGCCATATGGTCGACAGTTGCTCCGGTGTTTTGTTACCGTCGCCGGGCTGTATTGTGATAAGGCGTCCCGACTGTACGAGGGGGTTGTTTTGCAGCAGCGGGTAGCACTTTTCGCGCGTATTGGTATCGGTCAGGATGAACAGCCTGTCGTAGTCCGTAGCGCGGAGGAAGCGCGACAGGTCTTCCTCCAGGTTATCCGTTATTATTACTCCCCGGCCGTGCATCTCAATTAATTCCTAAAGATTCGAGGACGGCTTCGACGGCGAGGGGAAGTCCTTCGGGATACTTGCCGCCGGCGGTTGCGAAGTGAGGCTGTCCGCCGCCGCCGCCTTGTATGTGTCGGGCGGCGTCTTTTACTAATTGCGCGGCGCTGTATCCTTCGTCTACTAAGCCGTCGCTCAGCGTTACCATCAGGGTGCACTTCGGGCCTTCGGACAGGCCGGCGATAAAGGCGAACCGTTCCTTCGACTCGCTCCTGATCTGGAAAGCTATGCCCTTCATGAAGTCCGTGTTACCGCTTCCGGTATATCTTATCACCTTTATGCCGTTGCGTTCGGCTGCATGCGCGAGGATTTCCTTTTTCAGTTGTGCGGCCCTCTCTGAAGCGTATACTTCCAACTGTTTCTTCATGTCGGCGTTCTCGTCTATTGACTTGCGGATGGTTTGTATCAGGTTTGGCACGTTGTTTACTAAGGAGCGCAGCTCGCGTATGATGTCTTGCTGTATGAAGAAGTATTCCTCCGCAGCTTCGGCGGTTATGGCTTCTATGCGGCGCACTCCGGCTGCTATGGAGCTTTCGGAGACTATGCGCAGCGTACCTATCATCCCTGTCGAGGGGATGTGGGTGCCGCCGCAGAGCTCGATGGAGCCGCCGTATTTTACAACCCTTACTTCGTCGCCGTACTTCTCGCCGAAGAGGGCCATTGCTCCCATTTCCTTAGCCTGGGCTACGGGCATGGAGCGGTTCTCCTCGAGCTTAAAATCCGAGCGTATCTTCAGGGCTACGAGCCGTTCTACCTTGCGCAGCTCCTCGTCGGTGAGCTTTTGGTAGTGCGAGAAGTCGAAGCGGAGGGATTCGGGGGATACGTATGACCCGCGCTGCTCAACGTGCGTGCCGAGCGTCTCGCGGAGGGCCTCGTGCAGGAGGTGCGTGCCGGTGTGGTTGCATTCGCAGCGGCGGCGTTTCTCACGGTCTATACGGGCGGTGAAAGTAGCCGTCGGGTCTTCGGGCAGTCTCTCAGTGAGGTGGACGGCCAGATTGTTTTCGCTCTTGACGTCGATGACGTCTATCGCTTCGCTGTCCGAGACGAGCCATCCTTTATCGCCTACCTGTCCGCCTTTCTCGGCGTAGAACGGCGTTTGGTCGAGGACGATCTGGTACAGTTCCCTGTTCTTCTGCTTCACTTTGCGGTAGCGAAGGATGATGGCTTCCGATTCGAAGAAATCGTATCCCGTGAAACGGCTATCGCCTTCGCTAAGCGTTACCCAGTCGCCCGTTTCCATAGCTGCGGCGTTGCGCGCACGTTCTTTCTGCTTGCGCATCTCGACGTTGAAGCCATCGACGTCGACCGTCATGCCATGCTCGCCGAGTATAAGTTCGGTAAGGTCTAAGGGGAAGCCGAACGTGTCGTAAAGCGTGAAGGCGTCTGCGCCGTTGAGCGTGTGCAGGCCGGCGGCTTTAGCTTCCGACGTTTTACGGTCGAGCAGGCGTATGCCCGTTTCCAATGTGCGCAGGAAGGATTCCTCCTCCTCCTTTATTACTTTTTCTATGAGCGTCCTTTGTGCGGATAGTTCGGGATAAGCGTCGCCCATCGTATCTATAAGCACGGGCAGGAGAGCGTACATAAACGCCTCGCGACGTTCGAGGAATGTGTATCCGTAGCGGACGGCGCGGCGTAGGATGCGGCGTATGACGTATCCGGCTTTAGCATTCGAGGGCAATTGACCGTCGGTTATCGAGAAAGCTATCGTGCGCACATGGTCGGCTATTACGCGCATGGCAACGTCGCGGCGCTCGTCTCCGCCGTAGGTAAAGCCCGTCAAGCGGCCTATCTGGCGGATTATGGGCTGGAAAACATCGGTGTCGTAGTTTGACGTCTTTCCCTGTATCGCCATGCAGAGGCGTTCAAAGCCCATGCCGGTATCAATGACCTTGGCGGGCAGCGGTTCCAGCGATCCGTCGGCCTTCCTGTTATATTGCATGAAGACTAAGTTCCATATCTCTACAACCTGCGGGTGATCGCCGTTAACCAACTGCGCGCCGTCTACGCTACGGCGTTCCGCCCCGGTACGGAGGTCTATATGTATCTCCGAGCAAGGGCCGCAGGGGCCTGTGTCGCCCATTTCCCAGAAATTATCCTTTTTGCTGCCGTTTAGTATATGCGAAGCGGGAAGATGCTTGGCCCAGAAGGCAGCCGCCTCGTCGTCGCGCGAAAGCCCTTCGGCGGGGCTACCTTCGAAGACGGTGGCGTAGAGGCGACCGGCGTCAAGCCCGAGTACGGACGTTAGGTACTCCCAGGCCCAGTCGATGGCCTCCTGCTTGAAATAATCGCCGAACGACCAGTTGCCGAGCATCTCGAACATCGTATGGTGGTACGTATCGCGCCCTACTTCCTCCAGATCGTTATGTTTGCCGCTAACGCGGAGGCATTTCTGCGAATCGGCGATGCGCGCGTGCCTCACGGCGACGTTGCCGAGTATAATATCTTTAAACTGGTTCATGCCGGCGTTGGTGAACATAAGCGTCGGGTCTCCCTTGATAACCATTGGAGCGGAGGGTACGATGCGGTGATTCTTAGAGGCGAAGAAGGCCTTGAACGATTCGCGGGTTTCTTTGGATGTCAACATATAATATAATGTATAGTTCTCGTTAATAATCTGAAAAACGATTTGCAAAAGTACTCCATTTTATTATTTTTGCGACAGTTTGCTTAAATAAATTATTCAATGGGACTATTTAAATCAAGAAAATCATATTATCTGTACGATCCTAATACCCTGAGCTACGAACGGGTCTACCCGTCGTTTAAGGATAGGATATTCGCCGTCGTACGGCACTTGAGCACGGGCATCGTCATCGCCGTAGCCATATATTTTTCCTTCACACAGTTTTTCGATTCGCCCATGGAGGCGCAGTTGCGCAAGGAGAACCGTCTTATGCAAACGCAGTACGAGGTGCTGTCGCTGAGGCTCAATGACGCTTTCACGGTGTTGAACGACGTGCAGCAGAGGGACGAAAACCTTTACAGGGCCATATTCCAGGTCGAATCAATCCCGGAATCCATACGCAAGGCCGGCGTCGGCGGAGTTAACCGCTATGAGCACCTGATGTCGCTCTCCAACCCCGACCTCGTCGTCGCTACTACCCAAAAGATGGACATGCTTAAGCGGCAGCTATACGTACAATCCAATTCCTTAGAAGAATTAGTTAATATAGGGAAAACGCAGGAAGAGAGGCTTAAATGCATACCCGCCATCATGCCTGTCGCAACCAAGGACCTCCGCCGCATGGCTTCAGGCTACGGCATGAGGATACATCCTATATATCACATACCCAAGTTCCACTCCGGCATGGACTTCTCTGCGCCGACGGGCACCGACATATATGCCACGGGCGACGGCGTAATCACCTTCTCCGGCTGGCGGCAGAACTATGGTAACTGTATAACCATCGACCACGGCTTCGGATACCAGACACTCTACGGCCACATGAGCAAGATGAACGCCCGCGTTGGGCAAAAGGTGACGCGGGGCGAGATTATAGGCCTCGTTGGCGACACGGGCCTCTCCACAGGCCCCCACCTGCACTATGAAGTTATCATCAGGGGCAAACACAACGACCCCTCCAAGTTTTACTTCCTCGATCTCTCCCCCGAAGAGTACGACCAGATGATACAACTCGCAGCCAATCACGGCAACGTAATGGATTGACCTGCGCCGAGGCACGCACGCCGCCGCCCCAAAATAACGCAACGTATGGTATTAAAAAAGGACAAAGACCCGAAATTATACTTCTCCATCGGTGAAGTCGCCGCAATGTTCGGTCTTAAGGAGTCAACACTCCGCTTCTGGGAAAAAAAGTTCGACCACATCCGCCCGCGGACAAACGCTAAGGGGATGCGCTTCTATAAGAAGGAAGATATCGAAGACATACGCCTCATACATTATCTGGTAAAGGAAGAAAAACTTACCCTGGCCGGAGCGCGCGACAGGCTGAAGAACAATAAAGACGCCACTGTCCGCCAAAAAGAAATCATACGCAAGCTTAAGCAAATCAAGGAAGACCTGCTCTCGCTCAAGGCCGCTTTCGACGACATCAATCCCAATCAGTAAGAATCTGACCCGCTTGTAGAAATATACGCTCCAAAGCTATTCTGCGGAGACCGTGATATTTGTCGCACGCTCCATGTCATACGCATAAAGTCTGTGACAAATGTCGCACTGTTTATGTCATACGCATAAAGCCTGTGACAAATGTCGCACTGTTTGCGTCATACGCATAAAGCGTGTGACAAATGTCATACGCATTAAGTCATACGCATAAAGCATGTGACAAATGTCGCACGTCTTACGCTATACGCATAAAGCATGTGACACATGTCGCACGCCTTACGCCATACGCATAAACTCCGCGACAAATATTTGCAGTTGCAAAAAAGAATTTTTACCTTTGCGCATATAAAAGGCAATGAGTAATATCAAGAGTTATAACAGACTTGTAAGCCGACTGAATAATAACAACCATTGTACAAATAATCAATCTGTATGAACAAACGATTTTCCTCACGGCTCATTCACTTGGGCGACAAGCTGCACGAATCGGTATCGAGAAGCAAGTCGATACCTATCGCCATGACTTCGGTCTATTCCTTTGACGACGTAGAATCGCTCGACCGCGTATATGAAGGGGAGGCCGAAGGCTATATCTACACACGCAACGGCAATCCGGTGCACGACGCGCTGTCCGAAATCATGTGCGGCATCGAAGAGGGCGACGCCGCGCTGGTCTACTCGTCGGGCATGGGCGCTATTGCCCTCAGTATACTCGCCCACGTCAGGGCGGGCGACCATATAATAGCGGCCAACGTGCTGTACGGCGGCAGTTTCCAGTTTATAAGGAGCGAGCTTGCGCGGTTTGACGTGAGCGTGACGTTTACGGACGTGGTGAACGGGGATATATCCTCCGACTTCAGGCCGAATACGCGCATTGTCTACGTTGAGACTATCTCCAATCCTACGATGGAGGTTGTAGATCTTGCCGCGATAGCCTCGTCAGCCCATGCGCATGGCGCGATATTGATTGTCGACAACTCTTTCGCCACGCCCGTTATCTGCCAGCCGCTGCTCTTAGGCGCCGACATCGTTGTTTACAGCGCGACGAAGTACATCGGCGGGCATAGCGACGTGACGGCGGGCGTAGTCGTAGCCGATAAGGAGACCATCGGGCGCGTGTATGCCTCCGGACTGCTGTTCGGCCCTACCCTCAGTCCGTTCGACGGCTGGCTGCTTGTCCGCAGCCTACGCACGCTTGAGCTGCGCATAAGGCAGCATTCGCTGAACGCCCTCGCCCTGGCGGAGTACTTCGAGGCTCATCCTTCGGTCGATGCCGTTTACTACCCCGGTCTGCCATCGTCGCCTACCCATGCGACAGCGCAGCGTATCTTCAACAACGACCTCTACGGCGGCATGCTGAGCATCGACCTTGCCGGAGGAGAGCCTCAGGCATACGCCCTTCTGCGCACGCTCGAAACGATCAAGTTCGTGCCAAGCCTCGCCGGCGTATCAACATCGACCTCCTACCCTGCCAAGACCTCCCACCGCTCCTTGAGCGACGAAGAGCTTCGCAAGGCCAACATCTCAAAGGGCCTCATACGCATATCGACAGGCCTTGAAGACATAGGCGACGTGATAGCCGAGTTCGACGCCGCCCTTTCAAAGATTTGATTTGCGCTTACTTGCAACAATAACAAAAGAAAGATGACAAAGATGACAAAGATGACAAAATTCAATTCGCTGATTGCGGCCTTAATACTGCAATTGCCGGCACATGCCGTCTACGGGCAGCAGCCTTGTGACAAGACGCCGGAAGAAAGCCTGCAACAGGCAGCCGTGATTCTCAATGAACAAAAGAGCAAAGACTTATGGAACGTTACATTAAATGCTCCCCTCATAATCATTGATCATATCGAGAACAAAATGTACTTCACCGCCATAGAAGACGGCGAAGTCCAACCCTTCAGGGAAGAGGAATGGAACAATAAGGTTACTCTCGCAAACAGCTTTTCCGAATACGAAGGCAAGAGATACGTCACCATCATCCACGCCGCTCTGGCGAATGCAACATGCGAGCAACGGATAAATATCCTGGCTCATGAAATATTCCATCTGCACCAGAACAGCTTGGGCATAGAAAATACCATGTCCGCCAACTATCATATCGACGAAGTAGAGGGCAGGGCCTTGCTTCAGATCGAGATGAAGGCCCTGCAACAGGCATTGGATGGTAATTTGAGCGGCTTATTCGACGCCCTCTGTGTACGCGCTTACCGCCAAAGCCTCTACCCGGACAACAACGAGGACTTGTACGAGCTGAACGAAGGCTTAGCCGAGTACACGGGAGCTAAACTATCCGGCGCCAACATGAAGGAATACGCGAAAGCCCGCCTGACTTACGACATCAAAAGGGGATACGCGAACGCCTTCGCCTACTTCACCGGATCATCCTACGCATGTATCCTGGACCAGTTATACCCCACGTGGAGATACGACAAGGATTTAAGCAAAGGCATGACCTACCTGATAAAGAAGGTGCGCCCTGAATACGCCGTCGCCATTGATGATGCACATCTGCGCAAGTTGCTTGGCGGATATGACTACGACGGGATACTCTCCGGCGAAAGGGAAGAATTGAAATCATTCGGGAACATCGCCGCCTTCGAGGACTTGATAAAGCCCGGGACGGCAAAGCTCCGCATCATAAACAGAGGGAACTTTAACCTCTCCTACAACCCCAACGACAGGATAATTACACTAAGCGACGGCGCGACGCTGCTGCGCAACATAACTATCATGGCAGAGCTTGGCGAAATCAAAGTTACAAGCGGCATTGTCCGCCCCAACGACTGGTCGACTTTATACCTTCTTCCGCCACAAAAGATAGAAGGCAACCTTATCAAGGGCGACGACTACGAGATACGCCTTAATCAAGGGTGGCGGATGATTGAGAAAGACGGGCTGCACGAGATAGTAAAAGAATCATAGCCATCACGCGCAACATAGGGGAGAAATAGAAAGTATCTTTGCCTCCACACCAATTATCACGATCCCATGCATGACCTTTACAGCATATTCTCCATATTCGTGACGGGCGGCTTATTGCTGGCCTGCGGACTAATGCTGCTTTTTGTCGCCACGCCTGCGGGTGAGTTGCCCGGCAATTACCGTAAGGCGCGCTTTATGATGGCGGGGGCTTATTTGTTCTTCGCCCCGGCCGGAATTGTCGAATATTTGTTTCAAACGTCGGCTGGTGCGCAGGGCATCGCCTTGATGCAGACCGTCACCCTGTCTATTGCAGTATTCCAGGCCGCGCTTTTTACCTTCGCCATGCTCGCGTTGTTGGACGTTCGCTTTCCGGGATGGCGGCGCGTGGCTATCGAGGCCTCCGCGCCGGTGATGATTGTTGTTACCATCTTCTGCGCTTACGTCTTGTCGGCGCCGGCGGTGTTCGGGATTATCTTCTACGCTCTTACGGGCGCCTATGCCTTGATGCTGGCGCGATATACGGGACTGTTTATTGCGCGTTACCGTCGCTTCCGCAGGCAGATGGACAACTATTTTTCCGATGCCGAAAGCGAGCGTGTGCGCTGGGTGGCCTTCTCGTTCTTCGCCGCGCTGGCCGTCGGCGTCACGGCATTGTTATCGGCGTTGTTCATGTCGACGGCCGTAGCGCTGCTTTTCGCCGTCTTCTTCGATATATTCTATGTATACTTCGCCATCCGGTTCGTCAACTACGCTCATATGTTCCAATCCATCGAGCGGGCAATGGATGTGGAGCATACCGGCGAACGCCTTTCTATCGAGGACGCCGGAGTCGTCGACAGGGCGACCGCAACCCACGCCGACGCCTTCGCCCTTCTCGAAGTACGGATTGATGAATGGATCGCCGCCAAAGGTTTCACCGCGAAGGGCCTCACCATCGACATCCTCGCCGCACACCTTTATACCAACCGCAAATACATCTCCGTCTACATCAACACCCGCAAGCGGCAAACATTCCGCGAGTGGATCAACCGCCTGCGCATCGAGGAGGCCAAGACGCTGCTGCTTCGACACCCCGATATGCCCGTGCACGAGATAGCTGCAAGCGTAGGCATCGCCACCGTAAGCCATTTCGGCAAACAGTTCCGAGACCTCACCGGCCTTTCTCCCTCCGGTTGGAGGCAAAAGGAAAGTAAGGCCGGCCCACCGTAATATGTTGCCAACATAGAGTTCTATGTTACCAACATAGAGTTGTATGTTGGTAACATAGGGTTGTATGTTACCGACATAGAGTTGTATGTTGGTAACATAGGGTTGTATGTTGGCAACATAGAGTTGTATGTTGGTAACATAGGGTTGTATGTTGCCAACATAGAGTTGTATGTTGGCAACATAGAGTTGTATGTTGGCAACATAGAGTTCTATGTTACCAACATAGAGTTCTATGTTACCAACATATTTCCATACCCCGCCATGGTTTTCAAAAGACCCTGAGGGCTTCTTGAGGATGATATGTTCGTCATATCATATTTCTTTTCCTAAGCGTAACAAGCAGGAATACAAGACGGCATATTGGGGATGCTTACTGTCGGTCACTCGACTATAGTCAGGTAAGCCGGGAGGTTGTCGTCAGACCCTATTTAGATATTATTCTGATTTTACTACTTCCGCAGGGTTGCTATCGGCCGCTTTCAGTACCTGCCCCAGTACAGTGAGTAAAACCACTGCAATTATTCCCGCAATTACCTCCGCAAGCAGCCACCAGGGGATATTCGTGCGGTAGGCATATCCTTGCAGCCAGATGTGCATTGCGTATGTAGCCAACGGCAACGCTATGGCGCCTGCTATAATTACCTGCATGGTATACTCGCGGAAAAACATACGAACGATCTCGCTTACCTTGGCGCCAAATACTTTGCGGATGGCTATTTCCTTGCGTCGGCGTTGGGTTGCGGTAACGGCTACGGTATAAATACCGAATATTGAAATCAGCAGGCTGACCGCCGCCAGGATGGAAAATAGTTTTAACCCGGCCTGTTCCGAAGAATTAAGGTGGTCGTACAATTCATCGAGCGGCGTCAGGCGAGTATCTGCCAAACGACTGTCTATACCAGGAAGGATAGCCGCGACTTTCCGCATCGCATCCTGCTCCCGGCCGGGTGCAACGCGGATATACCATTTATCCAACACCATTTCGCTGTAGATAGCCGGATAGATACGATTGCGAAGCGATAGCGTGTGAAAATCTTTTACTACGCCAACCACTTCGTACTCCTGACATTTCATTCCCATTGAAGTAAGAGCAAGGGACATGCAAATCATGGCGCCTACCGGTTCATTCAATCCCATCACCCTGGCGGCTTCTTCATTAAGAACTACTTTTTGTTTTTCACCTTTCCCCCACCATTTCCCTGTCACCATATCTAAGCCGAATGTTTCGGCAAACCGGCTGTCGGCAAAGACATGCTGGAAAACCGGCTTTGCGGATGGATCTTTTCCCATCCATTCTACCTCGGTATTCATTAAAGATGTACCCATCCAGTTGGCGTTGTGTTGTGGTTCGAAAGCGGTTGCCGTAAAGCTTTCGATTTGCGGGATAGCTGCAAGCTCATTCATCAAGGCTTCACGATGTGAAAACAGTGGCCCTTGCGGACCGGACAACTGTATGATTCCCTTGTGGTCGAATCCCAAATCTTTGTGGTTGATAAAACGCATTTGCATCATGACTACTAAAGAAGCTACAATAAATACAATGCTGACTGCTAATTGCAAACTGACAGCTATACGTCGAAGCGCCGGTTGCTTCGTTGCATTCTTTTTTGACAAGGAGCGAGTGACCGAACGGCTCAACCACCCGAAAAGAATCATACCTATAAATAACATCAACACCAGCACACCTGTTCCACATACAACAAAAAGATAGACCAATTTTGACACAGGCATCGCAATATCCAATAGCCCGGAAAACATGGGACGGAGAAAAAGGACAAAGCAACATGCAAATGCCAACGACAGGATCATGCTAAAAGTCATCTCAAATATCATCTGCGCCGTTAGCTGCGGGCGTTTAGCTCCATATATAGCACGCAGGCGAAATTCGCGTATTCGTTGGCTGAAAAGATCAAGATGCAAATTAAGAAAGTTAAAAAGCGCACTGAACAGCAACAATACCCCGGCGGCAGTTAACATACGTATAAAATTTAACGTAAACGGCAAGTCGGCATTCAAATGGTAACGGATGTCGCTTATGGGCAGTATTCGCAGTTCAATATTGGCATTAGCATCAATTTGTGAAGTAAAATCACGCAGTTGTTCTTGAAGTTCGTTGATGTTTGCATAGGGATGAAACCTGACATACATTTCGTTGTTGAATAAATGCCATTGTTCCGCCTCAGGCATGCCCGACATCGCAACATTTTGAATATACGGATAATTAAGGAGCGCCTCAAACGGCAAATTGGTGTTTGGTGGCGGGTCTTTGATCACCGCTGTAACCGTACAAGGCCCATAATCCTCAGGCCATAAATTTGTAATCTGCTGCCCTATGGCTTTTTCCACATCACCAAACAGGCGAATAGCCACAGTTTCGGTCAGAACCATGTTGTGCAGTAATTGCAACGCTTGCTTTGTATCTCCGCGAATAATTACCTGCGGGAAAACCTGAAAAAATGAGCTGTCGACAGAAAGCGTATGCAATTGTATATCGGGCATAGCTCCAATTCTAAAGTCGATTTTATCGGGAACAAATCCGGTAGAATATTCCACAACAGGGAAGTTTTCATGCAGTTTTCTTGACAAAATTCCAGGTACCATCACGTTCTCCTTGCCCGATTGTTTTTCCACGGAATAGACTCGGTATATATGCGCAGCATTGGGATAAAAACTATCATACGACGTCTCGTAACGCATCCAATAAAA
>JAIRZN010000104.1 GCA_031267205.1 Tannerellaceae bacterium
AAGTTTTCTCCACCGTCCGTCAGACGATGCCTTGTCCCATCATGGATCTCGCCACCTTCATGAATCCTGCGATATTGGCTCCCTTGACGTAATTGATGTAATTGTCTTCCCTTCCATAGGTCACGCACTGCTCGTGGATGCTGTTCATTATATGGTGCAGCTTCGAGTCTACTTCTTCAGCAGTCCAGGAAATGTGCATGGCGTTTTGCGTCATCTCAAGACCTGATGTGGCCACGCCACCGGCATTTACGGCTTTGCCGGGTGCGAAAATGATTTTAGATTCAAGGAACAGATCGACCGCTTCGGCCGTACATCCCATATTGGACGCTTCGGCGACACAGAGGGTGCGATTGCCGATAATCCGGTGCGCATCGTTGTCGTCCAGTTCATTTTGGGTAGCACATGGAATAACAATATCCGCTTTCTGCTCCCATGGACGTTTCCCTGCATAGAAGATTGCGCTATCGAATACCTCTGCGTAAGGCTCGACCACGTCATTACCCGTGTTGCGCAGTTCAAGCAGGTAGTCTATTTTTTCGCCCGATATGCCGTCGGGATCGTATATGTATCCGTCGGGCCCTGAGATGGTGATAACTTTGGCGCCCATCTCGACTGCCTTAGTGGCGGCGCCCCAGGCTACGTTTCCGAATCCTGACAGGGCTATGGTTTTACCTTTGATGTCCATGTCGTGTTTCTCCAGCATTTGGCGCACAAAGTAGAGTGCGCCAAAACCGGTTGCTTCCGGCCGCAGGATAGAGCCGCCGTATTCCATTCCCTTTCCGGTGAATGTGCCGGTGTTTTCGCGCGCCAGTTTTTTGTACATGCCGTACATGTAGCCTATTTCACGTCCTCCGACGCCGATGTCGCCCGCCGGCACGTCGGTATCAGGTCCAATATTGCGCCAGAGTTCCAGTATAAACGCTTGGCAAAAACGCATTATCTCAGCATCGCTTTTTCCGCGCGGGGCAAAGTCTGAGCCACCTTTTGCACCACCCATGGGGAGGGTTGTAAGCGCATTTTTGAATGTTTGCTCGAAGCCCAGGAACTTCAAGATAGATAGATTAACCGAGGGGTGAAAGCGAATTCCGCCCTTATACGGTCCGATAGCGTTGTTGAACTGTACGCGGTATCCTAAGTTTACCTGCACTTCCCCTTTGTCGTCTACCCAGGGGATACGGAAAGTGAAAATACGTTCAGGTTCGACTAAGCGTTCGATAATTTTGGCTTTCTCGAATTCCGGATGTTGGTTGTAAACGTCCTCAATGGATAAAAGGACTTCTTTTACTGCTTGCAAATATTCCTTTTCTCCAGGATGTTTTGCTTCAAGCGAAGATAAAATCAAATTTGTTTTCATCGTTAACTATATATTTAAATGACAATTTGCTTGCAAAGATATTTGTTTTATGGGAATAGATGAGTATTTTTCTGACATTTTGTTTTTGCGCAAAAAAACTCATGCCTTACAGACAAGGCATGAGCTTTTGATTTGTACTGCAGAATGAACGTTTATCAGTTTCCCGATAGCTTTTCTTTCAAGGCTGCGAGTTCTTCTATGTCTCCCAAAGTTGTCTTCTCTACGGGAGGTATCGCAGTGGCGTCTTCTTCTTTCTTGTTGCGCTTGATACCTCTCTTATCGCTTGCGCCGGCAGATTCCCTTCTGGTATTTTTGTGTTCATCTTCATGGACACGGCTATGGGAAAGTATAATGCGCTTGGATTCTTTGTTAAATTCGATTACTTTGAACATTAATTTTTCGTCTACGGCAGCTTGCATGCCATCTTCCTTTACTAAGTGCTTCGGTGTTGCAAATCCTTCTACTCCATAAGGAAGCGACACGACTGCGCCTTTATCCAAGACTTCGATGATGGTTCCTTCATGAATGGAGTTGACGGTGAATATGGTTTCGAACACGTCCCATGGGTTTTCCTCCAATTGTTTATGTCCTAAACTGAGGCGACGGTTTTCCTTGTCTATTTCCAGCACTTGGACATCGATTTCGGCTCCGATTTGCGTGAATTCGCTTGGGTGTTTGATTTTCCTGGTCCATGAAAGGTCTGAAATATGTATAAGGCCGTCTACGCCTTCTTCGATTTCAACAAATACACCGAAGTTAGTAAAGTTACGCACTTTGGCCGTATGCTTTGAGCCTACGGGGAAGCGTAATTCGATGTTTTCCCATGGGTCTGTCTTCAACTGCTTTATGCCGAGTGACATCTTGCGTTCGTCACGATCAAGGGTCAGGATGACGGCTTCTATTTCGTCGCCTACTCTCATGAAGTCCTGTGCGCTACGCAGGTGTTGCGTCCACGACATTTCCGACACGTGAATCAGGCCTTCCACGCCGGGGGCTATTTCGATAAATGCGCCGTAATCGGCCATAACGACGACCTTGCCTTTTATGTGGTCTCCCACCTTAAGGCCCTGGTCTAAGGCATCCCATGGATGTGGCGTCAGTTGTTTCAACCCTAAGGCGATGCGCCTTTTTTCGTCGTCGAAGTCAAGGATAACGACATTGATTTTCTGGTCTAACTGTACTATTTCTTCCGGGTGTGAGACACGTCCCCATGAAAGGTCTGTGATATGTATAAGTCCGTCTACTCCGCCCAGGTCGATGAACACGCCGTAGGAGGTAATGTTCTTTACCGTACCTTCCAATACCTGTCCTTTTTCCAATTTTGAAATTATATCTTTCTTTTGCTGTTCCAGTTCAGCTTCGATGAGGGCTTTGTGGGACACGACAACGTTTTTGTATTCCTGATTGATTTTTACAATCTTAAATTCCATTGTCTTGTTTACAAACACATCGTAATCACGGATAGGCTTTACATCAATCTGTGAACCCGGCAGGAAAGCTTCGATGCCGAATACATCTACAATCATACCGCCTTTGGTACGGCATTTAATGAATCCTTTGATGATTTCATCTTTTTCCATGGCTTCGTTTACGCGGTCCCAAGAGCGTGTGGCGCGCGCTTTTTTGTGAGAAAGGATGAGTTGTCCTTTTTTGTCTTCCTGGCTTTCGATGTAGACTTCTACCTCGTCGCCTGTTTTTATGTCGGGGTTGTATCGGAATTCAGACATAGGGACTACTCCGTCCGATTTAAACCCAATGTTTACGACCACTTCACGCTTGTTCATGGATGTAACGGTACCTACAACTACTTCTTTGTCCTTGACGGTGTTCAAAGTTTCGTCGTATGTTTTTACAAGGTCTTCCTTGTTTACTTCGCCGTAAGAATCTCCCTGTTCATACGAATCCCAATTGAAATCTTCTACGGGCTGGATGTCTTTTAATTTTTCCATTCTTTAAATTGTTAATACTAAGTTTACTTTAATTACTAAGTTAGACATTATATCGTTATGTCAAAAACGCAGCAAAAATACGTTTTTTTTCCGGTTGTTAATTGCTTTGCGACAAAAAAGTATAAGTCAAGTCAATGTGCAATCTTCAATTCGTTAATCAGACGCGGACATTTCCCCCATTTATCAATCATGTACAAGACATAGCGTATATCGACGCCTATACAACGTTGCAACTCCGGTTCAAAGGCTATGTCGCCGCTCATGGCTTCCCAATTGCCGTCGAAGGCAAGGCCGATGAGGTGCGCATTCTTGTCAAAGATGGGGCTTCCCGAATTGCCTCCGGTAATATCGTTGTTGGTAAGGAAGCAGAGATTCATCGAACCGTTTTCATTACCGTAAGATCCGAAATCTTTATTGCGGAACATCTCCACTATCTCCGGCTGTATCCAAAATTCGTTATCAGTAGAATCTTCTTTTTCGAGTAATCCCTTGTCTGTGCTGTAGTAGTTATACCAGGCTGCGTCATAGGGTTGGTAACCGCTGATAGAGCCATAGCTTGCCCGCATGGTAAAGTTGGCGTCCGAATAGAATGTCTTGTCGGGATACATCTCCTTCAGCCCTGCGAAATAGAGACGTTCTCCCTTTTCTATATCATACTGCGAAACAGCCATTAACTGTTGTAGCTCGAATATCGACAGTATGATGGAGAGGCTGAGTTCGGCGGCAGGGTCTTTTTCCAGCTTGGCATATTGCTTCGGATCCTTCAATACTTCAACCACATTGTCGTACGAGAGCAAGCGGCTTTTTTTGAACATGTCGGCTGCATATTTCCGGTAATCGCCCTTGTATTTTTTATCTATTTTGGTGAAAATGTCGGGCAGGTATTGCGCCGGCGCTTTTTCTTTCACGATTTGCAACATAGCCGGCAGCACTTTTTGGTCGAGCGCAGGGTCATAGTCTTTAAAGAACGGTTGCACCCTGTCTTCAAGGAAAATATTTATTTCTTCCTCCGTAGAATCTTTTGTGTCCACGCCCTGTACCATACGTGCCAATCGTATTATTTCCGCTCCATTGACAAGGGATTCCACAAGGTAGGTGTAAATCCTCCTGTATTCGTTCGTGGAGGTGTATCCCTTTTCAAGCATGTTCAGCACTTCGCCGTATTTCTCTTTGCGGGCGGCATCTTGCTCTACCCAGGCGGCAAAGGCGGCTTCTTCCTTTTCTTTACGGTCGACGACGTTCAAGTTGCCTAATCCACGGTTCATGCCGATGGAGTTTTTCCAGTAATTGGAGCTGCCTGCATATTTGGAGGCGTACTTGATGCGCACCTCGTCGCTTGCATTCATGGCCTCTTTCCATATGTCCTGCTTTATGCCACGCACTTCTATGCGCGGTTCGTTGCTGTCTTCTATACGTTGGCGGACTCCCCATGAACTCAGATAGCGATTTGTGCTTCCGGGAAAACCGATTGTCATGGAATAGTCGCTGTCTTGATACCCTTGTATAGATATTTCCGCTACATATTCGGGATGGTACGGCCGGTTGTCGGCGTTGTATTCCGCCGGTTGATTTTCCGCATTGGCATATACGCGGAAGACTGAGAAATCACCCGTATGGCGGGGCCACATCCAATTGTCGGTATCCCCTCCGAACTTGCCTATCGAACTGGGGGGGGCAAATACCATACGTACATCGTTGAACACATCATATATGATCAGGAAATATTTGTTGTTATTATAAAAAGGTATTACCTCCGCTTCCGAAAACGGGCGTTCGCCGATAGAGTCGCAAATCGCGCCGCCTATCGAATCGGCTGCCATCAGGCGATTGTATTCGCTCGTGTAGGATGTGATTTGCGAATTTATCCGTTCGCTGACATCAATAGTCTCCCGCAGATAACGAACCTTTAACCCAGGCACCGGCAGTTCTTCCTCTTTACTTCGCGAAATAAAACCGTCCTTCAGGTAGTCTTGCTCTACGCTGCTTAACTGCTGAATCGAACTAAACCCACAATGGTGATTTGTGAAAATCAATCCTTCATCCGATACTGTGATACCGGTACACCCGCCCCCGAAAATAACGACCGCATTGCTGATGCTGGGATTTGTTTCGCTGTACAATTCTTCGTAAGAAGGTACAAATCCAAGCTCCTTCATCCTCGCCAGATTTTGCTCGTTTAACTCTTTCAATACCCACATACCTTCATCGGCACATACTTGGAATGCCACCGTAATCAACAGTAGCCCTCCCCACATTTTCCTTTTCAAATTCATTCTTTACCCTTTATGCAAATTAATAATTAATGTTTGCCTGTTTTGTGCGGAAAGTCTCTCACAACGGTGAATATCAAAAACACAACCAATAACAATGTGCGATAATACAAGCGTAAGACTTCCGACTCTATTGCCGGAATCATCCCGGCGGAATACAAAATAATAGCGAGTGCAAAGTAAGTAAAAGCTGATTTCAAATCATAGGGAATCGGAAATTTCTTTTGCCCGACGAAATAAGATAAGAGCATCATAAACAAATTGCATACAAACGACGCCCAGGCACATGCCATATATCCGTAAAGCGGTGCAAATATGATGATAATCGCAACCGTAACGGCGCACCCTGCTATGGAAAAATAAGCCCCCCACTCCGTCCGGTCGTTCAGTTTGTACCATATCGACAGGTTGAAATAGATACCGAAAAACAACTCCCCCAACATAACAACCGGCACAACCGAAAGCCCCGGATAATATGCCGGCGCCACGAAATACTTCACCCAATCGAGGTAAAACATTACCGCAAGGAATATAAACAGGGCGAAAATGATGAAATACTTCATCGCCTCGGAATAGGCCTTCGCCTGATTGCCGCCGTTCCTGTTATTGGCAAACACGAATGGTTCGTATGCGTAACGGAATGCTTGTATAAACATCACCATCACCGCAGCTATCCTGAAGCAAGCGCCGTATATGCCTAATTGGGCGTTGGCATAGGACTTGTCGGCAAAGAGGTAAGGGAACAGGATCTTATCGGCGGTCTGGTTCATTATTCCCGCAATGCCGAGTATAAGTATAGGGAAAGAATAGCGTAACATCCGCCTCAGTAGAGCAATGTCGGGCTTGTGGGCGAAGGCCGGAATCATATCGGGAACAAGCATAAGCAGCGTAACGACGGAGGTAATCACATTGGCGGCAAATATATACCCAACCTCGGAACCCGGATGATAAAAACCGTCGACCGCATCCGGCATTTTCTCGTGCAGCCAAGGGCATATAACCAGGAAAAAAACATTCAGCGCAATATTGAGGAAAATGCCAAGCAACTTTATCCGCATAAACCGGAACGGGCGATTTTTATAGCGGAGATAAACGAAAGGAATGCAACAAAAAGCGTCTATCGCCACCACTACGAGCATCATCGCCAAATATTCCGGATGCCCGGCGTAATTCAGTAAATTGCTTGCCGGACGAATAAAGCAACCTGCCGACAGGAGAAACAACAGAGACGTGCACCCGACGCTGAACAACGTAGTGGCGTAAACCCGCATCGGCTCCTGTTCCTCCTTTTTATTGATAAAACGGAAGAACCCCGTCTCCATTCCGTACGTAAGTATGATAAGCAACAGCGCTACCCAAGCGTACAGGTTAGTATATATGCCGAATTCCCCCGTCCCTACCAGCGCCCTTGTGTACAAAGGCACCAACAGCCAGTTCATAAAACGCCCGACAATACTGCTCGCTCCGTAAATCGCAGTTTCCTTGACCAGCCTTTTGATTCCTCCCGACATCACCCGTTTTGTTTTAATCAAACAAAAAACCCTGTCGCTCGATACGTTTGCGGCCAAGATGCGTATACGCCAGGGTAGTTACCTCCCTGCCGCGAGGAGTACGCTTGATAAAGCCTTCTTTTATAAGGAACGGTTCGTATACCTCTTCCAGAGTACCCGGATCTTCGCCCAAGGCGGTGGCTATCGTAGTCAACCCGACGGGGCCTCCCTGAAACTTGTCGATGATTGTCGTCAATATCTTGTTATCTATCTGGTCCAACCCGTAGCGGTCTATGTTCAACGCTTCCAAAGCAAAGCAGGAAATGGCCTTATCAATATCGCCGGATCCTTTTACCTGAGCAAAATCGCGCACCCTGCGAAGCAGAGCGTTTGCAATACGCGGCGTCCCGCGACTACGCGAGGAAATCTCACGTGCAGCCTCATGTTCGCACCTGACCCTTAGTATGTCGGCGCTGCGAAGAACAATCTTCGTAAGCGTTTCCATATCATAATACTCCAGGTGCATATTGATGCCGAAACGAGCGCGAAGGGGGCTTGTAAGCAGGCCGCTGCGTGTCGTGGCTCCCACCAGCGTAAAGGGCGACAAATCTATTTGTATCGAACGGGCGCTGGGCCCTTTGTCTATCATTATATCAATCCTGTAATCCTCCATCGCGGAATAAAGATACTCCTCGACCACAGGGCTTAGTCTATGGATTTCGTCTATGAAAAGGACGTCATTCCTGTCAAGCGAAGTAAGCACGCCGGCCAGGTCGCCGGGCTTGTCCAACACCGGGCCGGAAGTAATTTTAAAACCCACATTCAACTCATTGGCGATAATATTCGATAGCGTTGTCTTGCCTAACCCCGGAGGACCGTGCAACAACACATGATCCAGCGCCTCCTTTCGCATCCGCGCCGCCGTAACAAATATGCTCAGGTTTTCAACAACCTTTGCCTGACCGCTGAAATCGCCGAAAGAAAGCGGTCTCAAGGCATTCTCATATTCCCTGTCGTTATTCGGCGAATGCGCGTCCCTGATGTCAAAATCGTCTTCCATATATATGTTGAAGTAGTCCCGACGGCGCCGTGTTGAATACTATCAATCAAGTACAATATTATTTAAGTGCGATATAGCGCCGCCGGATGTATTTTATTACACTTTTTGCCGTACAAATCTACGAATAATATTCGAGAAACACGATACTTGAAAAAGACAGCCCG
>JAIRZN010000132.1 GCA_031267205.1 Tannerellaceae bacterium
CGCATAACTCAAATTATTAATTTCAAAATTATAAACCATTGAGTTATTTGCGTGTAAGCAAAATACAGCCAATCGGCGTAAAGAAAACTTTTGACGACTTTTTCCGGTTATCTATATTACCTTTGTCATTGTAAAGGCAAGGTTAAATCAAACAACCGCGTACAAACTAAAGTTTCACATCAAGCGTCCAACAATCGTTTATCCAATAATGATATAGGAAGAACAGGTAATGATTTAGTAACTGAACTCTGTCCAAAAAGGATATTCCCCTGTCTTTTCCCGTCCTTATCGACCTCTTTCGTTATGATCAAAAATGTTATGAATCAGTTAATTTGCTCTGACTTGCTTATAGTTGCTTTGGAATGTTGCTTTGCAGCAGATAGCCCGACCGCGCCGCAGGCGGGGGCACGCCATGATTATTCTCTTCTTTATTTATTGGCGGGGGTGCCTGGGGGGTTAGCTTATCATTCCCCAGTCGTGTTTTTGGGAGAAAAGGGTGGTTAGGCGTTGTTTAAGGCATGTGTGTTCTTGGCTTGTGAGGTTGGAGTCTTTTTCGTAGATGCCGGAGGCTATGTCGCGGGCGTATTGGAGGAGTTGGCCGTCGGCGGCGAGGTTGGCTATCTTGAGGTCGATGCCTGTTCCGCTTTGGCGAGTGCCTTCGAGGTCGCCGTGTCCGCGCAGGCGCAGGTCGGCTTCGGCGATTTCAAATCCGTTGCTGGTTTCGACCATTATTTCTAATCTACGGCGTGTGTCGGCGCTTAGTTTGTAAGATGAGACGAGTATGCAATATGACTGGTCGCTTCCGCGGCCTACGCGTCCGCGCAGTTGGTGCAATTGTGATAGGCCGAAGCGTTCGGCGCTTTCTATGATCATGACGGAGGCGTTGGGTACGTTCACGCCTACTTCTATGACGGTGGTTGCGAGCAGGATGTTGGTTTGGCCGGTGATAAAGCGTTGCATGACGGCGTCTTTTTCCGCCGTCTTCATCCGTCCGTGCACCATGTCTACTTTGTATTCGGGGAAGATTTCGGCGAATATTTCAAATCCTTCTACGAGATTTTTGTAGTCCATCTTTTCGCTTTCTTCTATCATGGGGTAGACGACGTATGCTTGCCGGCCGAGGCGTATCTCGCGCCTCATAAATGCGTATAGTTCTTTTTTCCCGTTGTCGTAGCGGTGTTGTGTCATGACGGGTTTACGGCCGGGCGGGAGTTGGTCGATTACGGATACGTCGAGGTCGCCGTATAGTGTCATGGCTAAGGTGCGCGGGATGGGTGTGGCTGTCATTACGAGGACATGCGGCGGGCTGGAGTTCTTTTTCCACAGGCGTGCGCGCTGTTCGACGCCGAAGCGGTGCTGTTCGTCTATGATGGCGAGGCCGAGCGAATGGAAGATTACGTTGTTCTCTATCAAGGCGTGTGTGCCGATGAGGATGTTTATTTCGCCGGAGATGATGCGTGGCCATAGTTCGTCGCGCTCTTTTCGTTTGGTGGAGCCGGTCAGCAGCGCTACGCGGATGTTCATATCCGAGAGGAAGTTCATCACTGTGGCGTAGTGTTGGTTGGCGAGGATTTCGGTGGGGGCCATCATGCAGGCTTGGTAGTTATTATCAATGGCGAGGAGCATGGCGAGGAGTGCGACGAGCGTTTTGCCGCTGCCGACGTCGCCTTGCAGCAGGCGGTTCATCTGGCTACGGCCGCCCATGTCGGCGCGTATTTCTCTTACGACCCGTTTCTGGGCGTCGGTGAGTTCAAAGGGGAGGTAGTTTTTGTAGAAGGTATTGAAGTTGTCGCCTACTGTCGGGCACGTGAAGCCGGCGTGTTTGCTTTTGCGGGAGGATAGCATTCGGACGAAGTTGAGTTGTATGAAGAAGAGTTCGTCGAACTTCAGTCTTAGTTGCGCTTTGGCGAGCATGTCGGCCGATTCGGGGAAGTGGATGTTGCGCATGGCTTCGGTCAGGGAGATCATACCGGTGCGCCGCAGTACGTCTGCCGAGAGCGTCTCCCGTATTGTCGGGCCTAACAGGTTGAGGAGCGCGTATTGCAGGTTTTGTATGGCGCGGGAGTTCAGGAAGGATTGCTTCATTTTATCTGTCGTGTTGTAGAAGGGCGTCAGTCCGTTCGCCACTTGTCCGGCCTGTTCTACGGGGTCGATGTCGGGGTGGACGATGTTGCATGTCCGTCCGAATTCGGTTGGGCGTCCGAACACGATGTATTCCTTTCCGGGGCGGTATTTCTCCTTTATGTACGATATACCTTTGAACCATACAAGCTCGATGATTCCCGTTCCGTCCGAGAAGCGGGCTATTAATCTCTTGGTGCGTCCTTCGCCGAGCGTTTCAAAGGATTGGATGTTGCCTTTCAACTGTATGTAGTGCATGTCTGCGGTTATCGAGTCCACAGTGTACAGCCGGCTGCGGTCGACATACTTATAGGGGAAGTAGTAGAGCAAATCCTCAAACGAGGCGACGCCGGCCTCTTTTTCGAGGAGGGCCGCTTTCTTCGGGCCTACTCCGGGCAGGTACATTACCGAACGTTTGTCCAGTTCTATCATAACCACGAGTTGGTTAGCCAGGCTTCTGCTACGTGAAGATCGAACGGGTCGGTTATCTTTATGTTATCGCGGCTGCCGGCGATTGTGCGCACCTCGAAGCCCATGGCTTCGACTACGGAGGCGTCGTCGGTGAAGTCCTGCGAATACGGTTGGCCGTATGCCTCCTGCAGCAGGTCGAGCTTGAACACTTGCGGCGTCTGCACGGATACGTAGCGGTGGCGTCTGACGGCATGGCTCTTGATGTACATATAATCTACACGGTTTTCGGGCCAGCCGCCGCTTTCGGCTTCGCGTATGGAATCGCTCATCGGTATCACGGGCACGACCGCGCCGTAGTGTTCCGCCGCGATGAAGCAAGCTTCGATAAGAGGTTTGGGGACGAAAGGGCGCACTCCGTCGTGTACCGCTACCAATCCTTGCAGCCCTGCGCCAGGCTTGCTGATGGCCGTCAGTCCGTTACGGACGGAGTCAAACCTTGTTTCCCCTCCCTCTACAACCCTGTGCGGTATGGCGCAACTATACCTTCGGCAGAGCCACTTCCAATAGTTGACGTATTCTTTGGGCAGGACGATAATGATCTCCCCTCCTCCCCACTCATGGAAGCAGTCGAGGGCGAACATCAGTATGGGACGCTTTCTTATGGGCATAAACTGTTTGGGCAACTCGTTACCCATCCTGAGGCCTTTGCCTCCGGCGACTATTAACACGTAGCGCTTTTTCATTCCAATTCCTCCAATGCTTTTTTTACGTCTTCATCTACTTTAAAGAGTTTCTCTTTGCAGAGCTTTATCAACCGCGTAGCTTCTTTCACTTTCTCGGACAGGACATCGACGTCCAGCTCGCCGCCTTCCATATCGGCCACGATTTTACGGAGTTTCTCTACCGCCTCGTCGTAAGTTTCTTTTTTACTCGTCATGATAATTAAGTTTGTGGCGCGAAGATAGCGAAATGTTCGGGTGTATCCAATTCTTAGAAGCGCACGGTCAGCCGCGCCATGGCATGAGCGCCAGCCTGGGTGAAGTAGCCGTCATCCTTCAGCCGGTCGCCTCCGAGCGTGTATGAATACACCCAAGCGTTGGTAGCGTAATGTTCGTCGAAGATGTTGTTTATGTTGACATCAATGCTTATTTCCTTCACGAACGCCGGCTTGAATGTATAGCCGAAGCGCAGGTTATTGACGAAGAAGGGCGCTATCGAACGGTCTTTCGACGAGGTGTTGTCGATGTATTGCCGTCCGACGTGCTGCGACAACAGGCCGGCCGTGAATCCTTTCCATGCAAAGTCGAACGTGCTGTTGGCTATGACGGCGGGCGAGAAGGCTATGTCGGTCGAGCCGAGATATTGAGCGTCCTGTTCGCCGGTATCCCAGTTGTCGACATATTCGGTAAAGCCCTTCACTTTGTTTGCGCTCAGCGTGAGGTTGCCTTTCCATCCCAGACACGGAGCTATGCGCACGCCGGCCGTCAGCTCGACGCCGGTGCGGTAGCTGTCCTTTATGTTAGTGGTAAGCGCTTCGCCTATCTCGCTTATTTTGCCGGAGAGGATAAGCTGGTTGTTGTAATCCATGTAATAGATGTTGACGCCGGCGTGGAAGATGCTGCTACGGAAGCTGTAACCGGCTTCGTAGTCGTACAGCGTCTCATGTTCCGGGCGTTCGTTGGCTGAGGCTTCGGTGAAGTTATCGCGGTTTGGCTCGCGGTTGGCCATTGAGAACGAAGCGAAGGCCTCATGCCCCCCGCTCCGGTAGTCGATGCCTGCCTTGGGATTGAAGAAGTTCCAGTTCTTTGCGATGTCTACATTGTCGCCCGCCTTGTCGTCGCTGCCGCGGATAGAGTAATCTATGCCCCTGTACTGAAGGTCCAAGTAACCTTTCAGGCGGGATGTGAGCGCACGGTTGACCTTCGCATAGATACTGTAATCCGATTTATTACCGGTATTGAGATAGTACTCGTAGTCGGGCTTGGGAAGCGCGTTAGCCGTTTTGGCCCATATCACGCGTCCGAAATGATCGCCTACGTAGTTGTTCACCGCCCCGCCCACGGTCAGGCGCATCGCCTCGCTTTGGTAATTGACGCTGTATACGCCGCCGTAGAAGTCGTTGTCCAACCACTTGCGGCGGACGAGGTCGGTGCGGCTCTCTTCGTCGCCTTCGGGATTAATGTATGCGGGAAGCTTGTAGGCGGAATACTTGGCGCCGGCCTTGTAGTCCTCGTAATAGCCTTCGCCGTGAGTGTAATGCAGCGTGAGGTTCATGTCCCAATGGTCGCCTATCTTCCTGACTCCCGTCAGGTGGTAATGGCGTTGAACGTAATTGTCCGTCTGGTTGTCATAGAACTTAACCTCGTCTCCGTCCATGTATTCGCCGCAGGGGTTATAGGTGCGGTCGCCGCCGTTCATTTTTTCCGAAGAGACGCCGCTCCATGCCTGGTAAGTTCTCTCCGAACTGCCGAAAGTACGGAACCTCAGTAGCGCATTGTCCCCGTACCAGGATGCAGAAGCGTACCAGGACGACATTTTCGCCCAGGCGCGGTCTATGAAGCCGTCGCTGCTGATGTCCGAATAGCGCGCATCTAACGTAAAACGCTCGTGCAACAATCCCGTGCTTCCCTTAACCGTATGCTTCACCGTGCCGAAAGAACCGGCGGAGACTGAATACTCCGCGCTCGGCGACATCCCGGACGCCTCCGTTTGAAGGGCTACCGTCGCCCCGAATGCCGCCGCTCCATTGGTAGACGTCCCCGCTCCGCGCTGAACCTGGACATTCTCCACCGACGAGGCTATGTCGGGCATGTTCACCCAGAAGACGCCGTGCGATTCGGAATCGTTCACCGGCACGCCGTTAACCGTTATATTGATCCGGTTAGCGTCCGTTCCGCGTATACGGAAACCGGAATAACCTATACCCGTACCGGCGTCGGAGGTAATAATAACGGAGGGCGAGCTTGAGATAAGCGAGGGTATGCCTTGCCCGTCATTGCGCGCCGAGAGTTCGGCCTTCGGAATGTCCGTGTAGGCGACGGGCGTCCCTTCGACAGCTTTGGTGGCCGTAACCACCACTTCATCCAATGATACATCTCTTGAGATCTTTAGCGTATCGGCAGCTTGTTCGCTTCCATACGCAACCATCGCGCTAAGCGAGAGGGGGAACAAAAATAAAAGTACACTTTTCATCCTTAATCGGTTTAATAATTAAACATCTTAAAAACTGAATAGGACAGGAGTGTCTATAAGAAGATACAGGTCCCTACGTCGGTATTATCCGCATCAGGTTCACGGGTATAATCTCAGCCTGCCGGCCGCCTCCCTGGAGAAGGCGCGGGGCAAGCACCCCTTAGTATTCGGAAACAAAGGTATATAAATTTTACTTTTCTGCGGACGAATCCTCCCCGCCTGTAAATTCCATGAGGTAGGCTTTGATGAATCCGTCTATTTTGCCGTCCATCACGCCGGAGACGTCGGAGGTCTGGTAGTTGGTACGGTGATCTTTCACGCGACGGTCGTCGAATACGTAACTGCGTATCTGTGATCCCCATTCGATCTTCTTCTTGCCTGCTTCTACTTTTTGCTGCTCGGCCATGCGTTTCTGCAGCGCAAGGTCGTAGAGCATGGAGCGAAGGAGCCGCATGGCGTTTTCGCGGTTGTCCAACTGTGAGCGGCTCTCGGTATTTTCTATCAATATCTCCCGCGTTTCGCCCGTGTCTGGATCTTTGTAGTTATAGCGTATGCGGACGCCTGTCTCGACCTTGTTGACGTTCTGTCCGCCTGCGCCGCCTGAGCGGAACGTATCCCAGGTGTAGTCAGCCGGGTTTATATCTATCTCAATCGTATCGTCTACCAACGGAGTGGCGAACACGGAAGCGAAGGATGTCATTCGCTTGCCTTGAGCATTATAAGGAGAGACCCTCACCAAGCGGTGTACGCCGTTCTCGCCCTTTAGATAGCCGTAGGCGTAATCGCCTTCTATCTGCATGGTGACGGTTTTGATACCCGCCTCGTCGCCTTCTTGTAAGTTGTTGATAGTGATTCTATACTTATTCGCTTCGGCCCAACGGAGATACATGCGCATCAGCATAGATGCCCAGTCCTGGCTTTCCGTACCTCCGGCGCCGGAGTTGATCTTGAGGATGCAACTCATCTGGTCGGCTTCCTGTCGCAGCATATTACGGAACTCCAAGTTCTCAACCATCGCCAACGCCCTGGCGTAAGCCGAGTCGACTTCGGCTTCATCCACTACGCCCTCGCGGACATATTCGTAAGCCAGACTGAGTTCTTCGGTCGCCGCATGCAGTTCGCCGTAAAGCTCAATCCATTTCTTTAGCTCCTTAACTATCTTCATCTGCGCTTCGGCGCGCTTGGTATCCTCCCAGAATACCGGATCTTGGGTGCGCAATTCTTCTTCATCTAACCGGATGTTTTTCCCGTCGATGTCAAAGGTACCCCCTCAGCGCTTCCTCGCGCTCCAACACATTCTGTAGCTGGTCTGCTGTAATCATAATTTAAAAGTATTTTGTTTGTTTCTGCGCCCAAAGGTAGTATTTTCCCCGTAAAAATTATTTTTAACGCTCCGGCGGATACAGTTTTTTGCGTATATGTCCCCCTTGTTCCTTCGTTCCTTTGCATGGCCAGCGCTGATTTTTTACACAAGCTCCATGCAATGTGCAGGGCCGCTGATTTTTTACAAGGCTACGACGGTATCGAGTTGGGGCTGTATATTTTTTTTTTGCTCAAAAACTTCAGAAAATTTGCATGCGTCATTTTTTTCCCATACTCTCACGGCTATATAATATAATGTGTATATAGCATATCAAGCTTCAACCTAATGAAAAAAGGCGTGAAACTTATTCCGATCCAAATCAGCCCGACGCTCCTTATGAGCGTAAGGAAACAATCCGGCGGCGGTGTCTTTGGCGCGCGGGGCGGCTTAATCGGGAAGGCTACGGCCACGCCTACGGCCGAAACGCTGTCGATGCTTTTCCGAAGGGGAAAAAAAGAGATTGGAAATGTGTAACAATTTCGCGGGATTTGCGTCTATGGGGCGTCGCGGGTTTTTTTCCCCTTCGGAAAGCATCGACGGCGTTTCGGCTTTAGGCGCGGCTCTCGTCTTCACGATTGAGCCGTTACCTTTTTTCGCTGCGCCGTGGGAAAGTGTAACGATTTCGCGAGATTTGCGTCTATATGTATGTACGTGTTACGGGAAAGCTTCTTTATATGATAATACAGCCCGAAAACATTAACAAGACTTGATACGCCGGTGCGGCGCTTGCGCGTTGCTGCGGTTTTATCGCGTATATTTGCGACAGTATAAATTTAATACACAAACAGCATGACTAAGACTATTATCAGAAAGACGGCGCTCGCGGCCTTAGCCTGCTTGGCGTGCCTGCATGCCTTCGGGCAGGAGATAGCGGGCGACTGGAACGGCGTCCTCAAAATTCAACAGGTTGAGCTGCGGCTTGTACTTCACATCAGCCGGACTGATGCCGGGTACAGCGCGACGATGGACAGCCCTGACCAGGGCGCGACCGGCATCCCTGTTACTTCGATAAGCTTTGAAAACCCTGCGTTGAAGTTCTCCGTAGACGGTCTCCGCCTCCGCTACGAGGGCGCATTGAACGCCGACGGCGCGATCGCCGGAACTTTCTACCAGGGTAGCGTCTCCTTGCCGCTTAACCTTGAAAAGGGCAGCGGGAAGGAAGAAACGCGCCGTCCGCAGGAGCCGGCAAGGCCTTTCCCTTATTACGAGGAAGATGTACGCTTCGATAACGTCGCGGCGGGCATACGTTTGGCCGGGACGCTGACACTGCCGCAGAAGGAAGGCCGCTTTCCGGCGGTCGTCCTCATAAGCGGGAGCGGCGCCCAGGATCGTAACGAGGAGGTGTTCAACCATAAGCCTTTCCTCGTTATCGCCGACCATTTAACAAGGAACGGTATCGCCGTCCTGCGTTTCGACGACCGCGGGACGGCCTCTTCCTCCGGGACATTCAAGATGTCCACAACGCTTGACTTCTCCAAAGACGCCGAGGCCGCCGTCGCCTGGCTCAAGACACGCAAGGAGGTCGATCCGCATAAAATCGGCCTCGTCGGGCATAGCGAGGGCGCAATCATAGCGCCAATGCTCGCAAGCCGTTCGGGGGACATCGCTTTCATCGTGATGCTTGCCGGTTCGGGCGTGCGGGGGGACAAATTGCTCCTTGCGCAGCAGGAACTTATCGGAAGAGCGTCGGGAATGAGCGAGGCGGACATAGAGGAGAACAGGATATTCCACGCTAAGGCCTTCAACATAATGATCGAGGCTGAAACGCAGGAGGAGGTGACCGCCCGCTTGTCGGACTACCTCAGGCAATTGATGGGCGACGCTTCGGGCGCAGGCGTTGACGATAACCTCGTCCGCAACGAGGTGGAAAAACTTGCCGACCCCTGGATACTGTATCTGCTCAAGCATGATCCGTCCGCGGACATAGAAAAGGTGAAGTGCCCCGTCCTTGCTCTTAACGGCGAGAAGGATCTTCAGGTGCCGCCGGAGATGAATCTCGACGCTATCCGCCTGGCCTTAGCCAAGGGGAACAACAACAGGGCGACGCTAAGGCAACTGCCCGGCCTGAATCATCTCTTTCAGGAATGTACAACCGGAGCCTTGACCGAGTACGGAAGAATCGAGCAAACCTTTTCTCCCGCCGCCTTAGATATAATGACGCAGTGGATCGGCGAGCAGACGCGCTGACCAATAACACGACGGAAATGCTTTCCGCCGCTCAGTATACCTCTTTTGCAACGCGGCAGACGCTGTCGGTGGCCATGAAGGTGTAGAAATGTAAACTGGGGACGTGGTTTTTAATGAGGTCTTTGCATTGAGCCGTGCACCATTCGACGCCAACTTCCTTTGCAGCCTCGTCGGTTGCGCATTTACGCAGTTCGCTCGCGAGGGCTTCAGGTATTTCGGAACGGAAGACGCGGGGCAGGACGTTGAGCTGGTCTTTGAAGACTATCGGCTTGATGCCAGGTATTATGGGGACTGTGATTCCTTCCTTGCGGCAACGGTCGAGGAATGAGTAGTATTTTTCGTTATCGAAGAACATCTGTGTAACTAAATAGCCTGCGCCGTTGTTAACCTTTTGCTTTGCATAATAAATATCCGATTCCATATTTGGCGCCTCTTCGTGCTTTTCAGGGTAGCAGGCCATTCCGTAAGAGAAGGGCGTCTCGTTGGCCTCGAAGGTAGAATTATCTACGGCTATTCCGATGTTGAAATTATTTACCTGACGCTGCAAATCGGTAGCGTGAGCGTGGCGCTGGGCGTCGTCACAACCTTGCACAGGGTCTACGCCCTTAGCGTCTCCACGCAGCAGCAGCAAGTCATGAACGCCGAGGAAGTTTAGGTCGATAAGCGCGTATTCCGTCTCATCCATAGTGAATCCCTTACATATAATATGAGGCACGGCCGTGATGCCGTACTTGTTCTGGATAGCCGAAGCTATTGCCACCGAGCCGGGTCGTTTGCGGACGTTGACGCGGTTGATACTTCCGTCTGGCATCGTCTTGTAGATGTATTCGCTATGGTGCGACGTTATATTAATGTACTTGGGGTCGAACTCCCGAAGCTTGTCGACTACGCTGTATACTTTGCGTATGCTGTTTCCCTTTAGGGGAGGGAGGATCTCGAAGGAGAAGGCTGTTTGCTTGCTGCCGCTTATATGCTCGATGACTTTCATTCCTATTGATTATTTAGGGCAAAAGTAACGAAATCCTGTGAATTTAAATTACATTTGCGTCACTAATTTAACAAATGAACAATGGATTTTATGGAAACTACTATCAACTGGTCTGAACTGTCTTTCGGATATATGAAGACGGATTATAACGTGAGGTGTTACTATCGCGACGGAAAATGGGGCGAGCTGGAGGTGAGCTCGTCGGATATAATTAATATACATATGTCGGCGACCTGCCTGCATTATGGTCAGGAAGCTTTTGAAGGATTAAAAGCGTTCCGCGGGAAGGACGGGCGTGTGCGCGTCTTCCGCATGGACGAGAACGCCAAGCGGCTGCAATCATCGGCTCGCGGAATCATGATGGCGGAGTTCCCCGTCGAACGGTTTGAAGCGGCCGTGCGTCAGGCGATAAAACTGAACGAGCGCTTTATTCCCCCATACGGCAGCGGCGCATCGCTATATATCCGTCCGCTCCTGATCGGCATGGGAGCCCTTATCGGCGTCAAGCCTGCGGACGAATACATGTTTATGGTCTTTGTTTCTCCCGTAGGGCCTTATTTCAAGACAGGCTTCACGCCTGTTCCGGTATGTATCATGAGGGGATTCGACCGGGCCGCGCCTAATGGAACAGGGACGTACAAAGTGGGCGGTAACTATGCTGCAAGTCTCGTCGCAGGCAAAAAGGCTAACGAGAAAGGCTATGCCGCCGTGCTCTACCTTGACCCGAAGGATAAGATATACCTCGACGAATGCGGCCCTGCTAACTTCTTCGCCATACGCGACAATACGTACATCACGCCGGCCTCCAACTCCATCCTGCCCTCAATTACGAACAAAAGCTTGCTGCAACTCGCCGCCGACATGGGATTGAAGGTCGAACGGCGTCCCGTGCCCGTTTCCGAACTCGGTTCATTCGAAGAAGCGGCCGAATGCGGAACAGCCGCCGTCATTACTCCCATATCGCGTATAGATGACCTTGACGAAGACCGCTCATACGTATACTCAAAGGACGGTAAGGCCGGAAGGACATCCGAAAAACTTTACAACAAGCTTTTCGCCATACAGACCGGCGACGAGCCTGATCCTTACGGCTGGGTGAAGATTATAGACTGAGCCCGTCAGCGGACGGCAGCCATGTAGCATTTCCAGCAGGAAATCTCAGGCCCTTGGGGGAGGAGTATCCTTGCTGGCATGCATGGTGGAAACAAAGGCGTCGGGATCAATGAGCTTGACCTCGTTTTTTATGCGCGGCAGATCCTTACGCTCGGCGATGGTAAAAATTATCTCCTTCTCCTTCCCCTCAAACATTCCACGCCCGTGCAGGAATGTGCCGCGCATACCCATCCTGTCTACGATCAGCTCTTTTATTTCCTTCGTCTTCTGCGAGACGATGAAGACGGCGCGGCTTGGATTTTCGCTCTGGAACATGTCGACTAACTTTCCGTAGACGAAGATCGTGAACCAAGAATACAGGGGGACGGCCCAATCGCGGAAGACGAACAATCCTACGAGCACAACGGCGGAATCGAGCAAGATCAGCATATTACTTACCTTCAGGTTGGAATCGGCCGCGATGACACGTGCCAGAACGTCGCTGCCCGCACTGGTGCTTCCCGCACGGAAGATGCAGGTGACGCCCATGCCGAGTATCGCCCCGCCGTAGAAGCAGGCGATAAATCGGTCGTTCTCAACAAGCGGCGTCGTTCCGAAGAGGTACGAGAGGACGTCGGTAAAAATAGATATCAGCAGGAAGGTGACGACAGTCTTCGGCCCGGATGCAAGGCCGATCTTTTTCGTAGCCAGTACCATCAAAGGAATATTGAAGCATAAAGCGGTCGCGCCCATAGGCAATCCGCCGGGGAAGAAGGGCAAAAGTCCTTCGGTGACGTGGTGCAGTATTATCGTTATCCCATATACGCCGCCGGGGACGATCTTGTACGGAGCAAGGAATATAACGTAGCTGAGCGCTTGCAGGAATGCTCCGGCGATGATGAGCGAGTAGTCGCCGGCGTGCTGTCTTAATTTACTACCGGATAGTTGCATAGTTTTACGTTTTTTTGTTTTAATAATTGCGGCAAATTTACATGATAAAGCCGTAATATCACACATATGGGCGCAACCTGTTGATATGGAAACCATGCGCTTTTAATTTTATGATATATATTTGCCCTGTGAACAAACGTTACGTTCGGACATTACAAAAACACATGCTTAACAACTAACAACAATATTATGAGAATCAAGACAATTTTTTTGACCGCCGTGTGCTTAATCTGCGCACACCAGGCGTTCGCAGTCTTAGTCTTTACGGACGGAGACTTCTATTTCAGTGATTTCCGCGGTTCCGAGTGTACGCTGCACAGCTACAAAGGCGCGGGCGGGGATGTGATTATACCCTCCGTTGCCACCAATTCGTTTGACGGCGCTACTTATAATGTGACGGCCATCAGGGATGGGGCTTTCTACGGTTGAAAAAATATTACTTCCGTCATTATCCCCGACGGTATATTAAGGATTGGAAATGAGGCTTTCTTTCATTGCAGCCTTACTTCCATCGTTATCCCTGACGGAGTACAGAGGATTGGAGATTGGGCTTTCAGCGATAGCGGCCTTACTTCAATAGCAATCCCTTATTCGGTAAATACTATCGGAAACAGTCTTTTTAGTTATTGCGACAACCTTGTTTCCGTAACAATTCCCGACTGGGTGACTTCTATCGGAAGTTTCGCCTTTGCTCATTGCGACAACCTTGAGGAGCTAACAATTGGGAACTCGGTGGCGACTATTGGAGACTATGCTTTTTCTGATTGCAGCTTACTTACCGAAGTTACGATCGGCAACTCGGTACATTCTATCGGAAACAACGCCTTCGAGGATTGTCTCAGCCTCACCTCGATAACAATGCCTTATTCGGTATTTACCATCGGATACCAGGCCTTCTATGGGTGTCGCAGCCTCACTGAATTAAAAATCGGCGAATCGGTAGAGATTATCGGGAAGGAAGCTTTTTACCAATGCGCCAAACTTACTTCCGTAACGATTCCCGGCGCGGTGACGGCCATAGGAGATGGCGCTTTCTATGATTGCGACAAACTCGCCTCTGTAACAATCCTCTACTCGACAAAAACTATCGGCAACAGCGCCTTCGAGGATTGCGGAAGCCTTACTTCCGTCGCAATCCCTAACTCGGTGACGTCTATCGGCAGTGATGCCTTTAAAAGTTGCGGCAAACTTACTTCCATAGTAATTCCCAACTCGGTGACGTCCATCGGCAACGGAGCCTTTTATCATTGCTACAGCCTTTCCTCCTTAGTAATTCACGACTCGGTAAAAACTATCGGGGAGGAAGCTTTTTACCAATGCAGCGGCCTTACTTCCGTCGTACTCCCCAACTCGGTGACGTCTATCGGCAACCGCGCTTTTTCATATTGCTCCAAACTTACTTCCATAGTAATCTCAAACTCGCTAACGTCCATCGGCAACAGCGCCTTTTATTATTGCAACAAACTTGCTTCCATCGTAATCCCCAGCTCGGTGACATCTATCGGCAGCTCCGCTTTTAGCGAGTGTGCCGCCTTGAAAGATGTTACCGTTTCCTGGGCAAGGCCTTTACTTATAAAAACACTGTATGACGACCCATTCCGAAATGTGAACTTGTCCAACCGCACCTTGCATGTGCCCGCGGGAACGAGAGACCTCTACGCTAACGCATTCGTCTGGGAAGACTTCGGCGTAATCCTCGAAACAACCGGCGGCGACGGAGGCAACGGCGACAGCGTCGAGGCCGTCAACTCGAACGAGGCGGAAGTAACCCTTGCCGCCGGCATCCTGACCGTGACGTCCACAGCTACGGAACAGGTCGTAATCTACTCCACGTCGGGCGCCCTGCTCCACAAGACCACCAAATCCACAGGCACGGCGGCCATCAACATCTCCCACATCCCCAAAGGCATCCTCATAGTCGCCGGCGGCAGCGGATGGAGGAAGAAACTGAATAATTGAGGATCGAGAACGGATAACGAGAGGGAGATGCGGAGCGCTGCATCTCCCTTTTTGTTTTTCAACCTCCCGCGGCGTCGCTTAATGCCCCTCCCCAATCCACGGCTATCAATCCGGTTCAATCTTCGGAAGGATTCCGGCCATCGTCAGTCGCGCTAAAAAATCTCTTCTAAAAAGTTTTGCTGAAGCTTCTGCTTTTTAGCAAAAACAATTTAACAAAGTTTGTGTGAGCTTTTGCTTTTTAGCAAAACCTCCAACAGGTTTCGGTGGAGCTTTTGCTTTTTAGCAAAATCTTCAAAAAGTTTCGGTGGAGCTTTTGCTTTTTAGCAAAACCTCCAAAAAGTTTCGGTGGAGCTTTTGCTTTTTAGCAAAACGTTCAAAAAGTTTCGGTGGAGCTTTTGCTTTTTAGCAAAACGTTCAAAAAGTTCCGGTGGAGCTTTTGCTTTTTAGCAAAACGTCCAAAAAGTTCTGGTGGAGCTTTTGCTTTTTAGCAAAACCTCCAAAAAGCGCTTTTGGAGGTCGCGCAAAAAAAATACGCCTCCAAAAGATGCTGGGGGTCGTGCAAAAAAAATACGCTGCCCACAATGCGGGGGGTCGTGCAAAAAAAATATCGTTGAGGATTGGGGATTGAGGATTTGAGGGAGGCGTTCGGGATTTGAGGGCATGCCGGCGGTTATGCATCATATTTTTCCCGTGAGGGGATGATACGAAGCCTCCCGTAACGTTTTATTCTTATCTTTGCGTCTCAACCTTTACGCCGCACCGCGTGGAGGGTTTTTTATTCAGACAAAATATTATCCTTAAAAGGTATGCGAACATATAAGCTTTTCAACAACGTATTAGGATGGATCACATTCTTAGTGGCGTCTACGGTTTACTTATTGACCATAGAGCCTTCGGGCAGTTTCTGGGACTGCGGCGAATTTGTCTCTTCAGCGTATAAACTCGAAGTGGGGCATCCTCCGGGAGCGCCTTTCTTTATGCTTACGGCTAACCTGTTTACGCAGTTGGCGTCAAGCGTCGACGGCATAGCCCGGACGGTTAATTCCATGTCCGCGCTTTTCAGCGGGCTCACCATATTGTTCCTTTTCTGGACGATTACGCACCTGGCGCGTAAGATTGTCGTTCCCGCGAAGGGTGCGGAAGTAATGAGCGTTGCGCAGACAGTAACCATACTCGGTAGCGGCCTGGTGGGCGCCCTGGCTTATACTTTCAGCGATACGTTTTGGTTTAGCGCCGTCGAGGGCGAAGTTTACGCCTATTCATCCCTGTTTACGGCCCTCGTGTTCTGGCTTATCCTCAAATGGGAAGACGCAGCCGACCGGCCGCACGCCGACCGCTGGATTGTTCTCATCGCCTACCTGATGGGGCTTAGTATAGGCGTACACTTGCTGAACCTCCTTTGCATCCCCGCCATCGTGCTTGTTTATTATTACAAGAAGTTCAAAAACCCCAGCATGAAGGGGACGCTTGTCGCGATAGGCATCTCGTTCGTAATTATAGCCGTCATGATGTTCGGCGTAGTTCAAGGGCTTGTCGAGGTATGCGGGCTTTTCGAACTCCTGCTCGTCAACGTCCTGGGGATGCCGTACAATTCAGGCATCTTCGCGTACATTATTATATTCGGCGCGACACTGTCGTGGTCGGTCTATGAAACCATGCGCGAGCATGTGCGGGAAAAACAGATGAAGATAGCCTTCATCCTCTCCATCACGCTAATGGGCATACCCTTCATCGGCAGCGGATACTGGCTGGGCGCCCTGCTGATTGCCGCCCTGGCTGTTTTTATGTTCACGGTGAAGAAAACGAACGTCAAGCTGCTTAACACCATCCTCATATCCATGCTCGTGATCGTCGTTGGCTATTCGTCTTACGCTTTGATAATAATACGCTCGTCGGCAGGCACTCCTATGGATCAAAACTCGCCAAGGGATATATTCACCCTCTCCTCCTACCTTGCGCGCGAGCAATACGGGGAAGTCCCGCTCATTTACGGACAGACTTACGCCTCAGAGATAAAATACAACCGCGAAGGCTCAATGTGCATTCCTGCATACAGCGAAGGCAAGCCTACGTGGAGCCGCGTAATCAAAACATCGGAAGGGGAAAAGGACCGCTACTACGTGTCCTACTACGCACAGACCGCCCAGATGGAAGGCTCGCTCAATATGATCTTCCCGCGCATGCACAGCAAGCAGCCAAGGCATATCACGGCCTATAAGGAGTGGGCCGCCATAAAGGGAACGCCTGTCAAATACGACCGCTGCGGGGAGAACGTCACGGTGATGAAGCCTACATTTGCCGAGAACCTGCGCTTCTTTTTCAGCTACCAACTAAACTTTATGTACTGGCGATACTTCATGTGGAACTTCTCCGGTAGGCAGAACGATGTCCAGAGCTCAGGCGAGGCCCTGAACGGAAACTGGATAAGCGGCATCCCGTTTTTTGACGAGCCAAGAGTCGGGCCGAGCGATATACTTCCTCACGACGTCTCCGACAACAAAGGCCACAATGTTTACTACATGCTCCCGCTCCTGCTCGGCATCATAGGCCTGCTCTACCAGGCTTATTCGGGCAAAAAGGGAATTGAAGGCTTCTGGATTACATTCTGCCTCTTCTTTATGACGGGGATAGCTATCGTGCTTTATTTGAACCAAACGCCCGAACAACCGCGCGAGCGCGATTACGCCTATGCCGGCTCGTTCTACGCATTCTGCATATGGATAGGATTCGGGGTTGCGGGAATAGGGCGGATGCTTGAAAAGTACCTCAAGGCGCCCTCCACCTTAGCCGCCGCCGTCTCCACGATAGCCTGCGTCCTTATTCCTGTGCAGATGGCCGGACAAAACTGGGACGACCACGACCGCTCCGACCGCTATACAGCCCGCGACTTCGGGCAGAACTATCTGGAATCATGCGAGCCCAACGCGATTATATTCACAAACGGCGACAACGATACCTTCCCCCTATGGTACGCCCAAGAAGTAGAAGGCATACGCACGGATGTTCGCGTGTGCAACACCAGCTATCTTCAAGCCGATTGGTATATCGACCAGATGAAACGCCAGGCCTACGAATCAGAGCCGCTACCTATATCCTGGGAGCGCAAAGATTATATAGCCGGCACTCGCGACATGGCCCTCGTTGTCGATGCCACGCAACAGCCGATCGACCTTAATGTGGCCCTCGATTTTGTCCGTTCCGACGACCCAAGGTATAAGAAACTGCCCGGATACAGCCAGGAGGTCGACTATATCCCGTCCAAGACGCTCACGTATAAAGTCGACTCCGCCGCAGCCGTCGCCTCAGGCACGGTAAGCCCCAAGTACCTGCCGCATCTGCTGAAGGAGATGACAATCGACCTGAGCAACAAGAACCTGCTCGGCAAGCAGGAGCTGATAATCCTCGACATGCTCAGGAGCAATAATTGGCAACGCCCGATATACTACGCCACAACAGTAGGCGCCGAGCAGTACGTAAACCTCGACGGCTTCTTCCAGCAAACAGGGATGACGTTCCAGATCGTACCCATGAACGCGAAAAATTCGCCCTTCGCCGTCAACTCCGAAAAGATGTACGAAAATGTGATGAACAAGTTCAAATGGGGCAATGTCGACAAGCCCGGCGTCTATTTGGACGAGACCATAATGCGCATGTGCCGCGCTTACCGTCTGAACGTCTTCGGCCCCCTTGCACGGACGCTAATCAGCGAAGGCGAGAACGAAAAGGCGCTTCGGGTGCTCGACAAAGCTATGGAAGTCCTTCCTGAGGAAAACATACCGCTTGATTACAGCGTCATCTTCATCGCCGAGTATTATTATACGCTGGGCGAAAAGGAAAAGGCCGAAGCCCTTTACGACAAGATGGGGCAGATAGCCGTCGACAACATCCGCTGGTTTTCCCGCCTTAGCCCGCGGCTGCGCACGTCGATAATGTACCAGTTCGAGCAAAACATGGCCGTCCTTCAGGAAGTCCTCCGTCAGGGCGAGCAATATGACGCAGGATACGTCGGCAAGTACACGAATTTATTCGAGGAATTTTACAAAATGTTCTCCGGTATCACAAGAGACTGATATGTTTATAGAACAACCGCCCTCGCTTTACAGGGCGCTATTTCCGGGAGCCGTTTGGAGGATGCCTGCAGAGGAACGATGCGTATATCTTACGTTCGACGACGGCCCTGTACCCGGAATCACCCCCTGGGTCCTGGACGCGCTCGACCGTTATAACGTAAAGGCCACCTTCTTCTGCGTCGGCGACAATGTCATGAAACATCCCGCCATCTATCGCATGATTACAGACCGCGGACACCGGACAGGCAACCACACCCACAACCATATACAGGGAATATATACGCAGACGGCAGATTATATAGACAACGTCCGCCGTGCCGGCGAATACATCGACAGCCCCCTCTTCCGCCCTCCGCACGGCCATTTGCGGTTCACGCAGGTGCGGAAGCTTGCGCAATTGTACAAGATAATAATGTGGGACGTCGTGACGCGCGATTACAGTCCGCGCATGAACCCCGTCGATGTCCTGAATGCCGTCAAGCGATACGTCCGCAACGGCTCCATCATCGTTTTCCACGATTCGCTCAAGGCCGAGCGCAACATGAAGGCCTCCCTCCTCCCATCCATCGAGTGGCTGCTTGGCGAAGGTTACGTATTTAAGTTAATCGAAATATGAGACATTATTTTTTCTTACATCTTATCCTGGCCCTGTTCACGGTGTTGCCGGGGTACGCAGGGGAACTTGGAGACAGGCTCGCCATGCTCCGGGACATCAGCCGGGTCGAAGAATTAGAATCAGAGCGCTACGCCGAAAAGTATGTCGCCCTCATCACCCAACCCTTAGACCACAACAACCCTGAGGCCGGCTCATTCGAGCAACGGGTAATCATCTGCCACGTTGGAGAAGACCGCCCGACCGTCGTCGTCACCGAAGGCTACGGCGGAGCCTACGCCCTGTCGCCGCGTTACCAGGACGAGCTGTCGAAGCTGTTTGATGCCAACGTCGTCTTCGTCGAACACCGTTACTTCCTCCAATCGACGCCTCCCGGCGCAGGCTGGGAATACCTAACGGCTGCAAACTCTGCGGCCGACCTGCATCATGTCGTCACCACCTTCCGGGAACTTTACTCCGGCAAATGGATAAGTACAGGCATCAGTAAAGGCGGGCAGACGACGCTCATCTACCGCGCCTTTTACCCCGACGACGTCGACCTGTCCGTTCCATACGTCGCCCCGCTCTGCCGCGGCATCGAAGACGGACGCCACGAAGGCTTCCTGCGTCGCGTCGGAACAAAGGCCGAACGCCGCAAGGTAGAAACCTTCCAAAAAGAGATACTCAAACGCAAAACAGCTATGGTTCCACTCCTCGAGAACTTCTGCGCAGAGAAACAGATCACCTTCCGCATCCCGATTGCCGAAGTGTTGGACTACTGCGTGCTGGAATACTCCTTTGCTTTCTGGCAATGGGGGACGCATGCGAGCGACATTCCTGCGACGGACGCCGGCGACAGGATGCTCTTCGACCACCTTATGGACGTCTCCGGCCCCGATTACTTTTCCGAGAACCACTCGAACGGCCCCTTCTTCGTGCAGGCGGCTAAGGAACTCGGCTACTACGGATACGATACGCGCCCGTTCAAGGCCTCCCTTAGCATAACCGACGCCGCCGGCTACCTGCACAGGATTATGCTCCCCAACGATGCCGCCGGCATAACCTTCGACCCTGCCTTGTACAACGCCGTGTTCAACTTCCTGAAGGATAACGACCCGAAAATAATCTATATCTATGGTGAGCTTGATCCCTGGAGCGCAGCCCACGCACCGATCTTCCGAGGGAAGAGCAACAGCCTGTTCTTCTTCCAACCACGCGGCAGCCATCGCGCACGCATCTCGAATATGCCCGAAAAGATGAAGGCGGAGATCGTAAATCAAATTACCGAATGGCTATCGCTGTGACAAGCCGGGGAAAAGCGACGGCCTGCGCCCACAACTTTTGCTTCTGATCTCATTTCTTACCCACATATAGGTATCGTCGTTCCGGAAAATAGCAAGTAATGGTTATTGCTTGCCAAGGGCGGCCCGGCTACATTTGCAACCCATGTTTTTAAATTTTATTCGCATGAGAAAAATCTTTATTTTCTTTTCTTTTTGTGGGTTGTTGTTTGTGTGGATGAGTGTTGCGGCGCAGTCTTCTGCCGGAATGGGCGGATATGTTGATGCTAACCTTGCAAGGGGCGATAGCGCCGGGAGAGTTGTTACCGATTGGGATGGTTACGAAAAGTATCGCATAGGTAGTTACGGCGAAATGTTGTTCAACCGTATGAATTACGGCCCCAACCGTTATAAGTCCCCTGACGGCGCGCCTCGTGACAGCCGTTCTTACATTACCATTCCTCGTACGGTGTTTGCAGGCGACTATAAATTTCGCGACGATATTATTCTTTCCACCGAAATCGAGTTTGAATACGGGGGCGCAGGGGCAGCAATGGAATACGAGTATACCGAGGCGGGAGAATACGAAGGTTTCGAAGTGGAAAAGGCCGGGGAAGTGGCCTTAGAGCAATTTCATATCACCAAACGTTTCTTCCCGTGGCTTAATGTACGTGTCGGACATTTTATCGTGCCCGTAGGAATAACCAACGCCCATCACGAGCCCGTCTTTTTCTTCGGCACAAGTCGGCCGGAGGGCGAAAGGGCATTGCTGCCTTCCACGTGGCACGAAACAGGGATTTCCGTACTCGGCTACCTGCGCGGGTTTAAGTACGAAGTGATGCTGGTGAACGGTCTAAGTCCAAACGGCTTTTCTACCGAAAACTGGGTTGGCAGCGGCAAGCAAGGCATCCTCGAAGATGTGGTGACGACACATCCTGCCGTTGCGGCGCGGGTGGAATATTCGGGGGTAAAGAATCTGAGGCTCGGACTGTCGGGCTATTACGGTAATACGACGAAAAATACTACCAAACCTGCTTACGCCGGTCTTAAGGGCGCCGTTTCCATCTTTTCCGCCGACGCGCAATATAACAGCAAGGATTTCACGATGAGGGCGAATATAATTTACGGCGACCTGACCGATTCCAAAGCTATATCGGAGGAAAACAGGCGGCTTTTCCGCTCTACTTTCGGAGCAACCACTGTCGCAAAAAATGCAATGACTTACGCCGTGGAGGCGGGCTACAATATTTTTTCGTTCTTAAGTACGAAAACAAAACTCTATCCCTTTGTCCGGTATGAGTACTACAATACGGCGCAAAGCGTGGAAGAGGGCGTGAAGGAGTTCCCTCGCTTTAAAAGAGACCTGACTATCTTCGGGTTTAACTATTTCCTATTGCCGAACCTGACGCTGAAAGCCGATTATGCCATTCGCCGGATTGACAACGGGAACTACAACTCCGAGCATACCTTCAGCTTAGGCGTCGCGTATACGACATGGTTTTTCAGCAAATGATAATATATATATAATGAGAATAACTAATTTTGGAATAAAATGAAAGCAAACAAATTTTCTGTGTATTCCCTGGCTCTCGTCTTGACGGTAGGGATGGTTGTATTTTCGTGTGGCAAAGACAACGAAGGCGTCGATGAGGACAAACCCGACCCGCAGGCTGGGTTCGATGAACAAATCGAGGCCCTGGCGCTTTCTGCAAAGTGGAACAACTACCTTGAGGCTACGGCCGAAGAACTCTACGAAGATTGCGTTAAACTCTATGCCGCATGGGCGGGGCCGAACGCACTTAATGATGAGGAGGCCGGAATTGTTGGCGGAGCTGGCTTCTACGCTCAGTTGCAGGCTCCCGACGGCTATGCCGCCTTAGTTAAAAACCCTGACGAGTCGGAATTCGGCAGCGCAACGGCCGCCATCGAAGGTACAATCGTACAAGGCTCTATTGATATAGCCGGCGAAGTGGGCGAGCAAAAAATCGGCGGTCCCAACGCATTAGCTAAGGGTGGCAACAACGCACAGGCCGTGCTCGAAGTAGAATCATGGTACAGCTTCAACTCGCTCGACGATTACGGCAATAATATTATCAGTATCCGCAACTCATACTTCGGCGGAATCAATGCCGTTTCTGCACAGGGCAGTAGCCTCGCGGCTTTTGTGGCAAACAATGACGCCGACCTTGACGCTCGTTTGCAGGGGGCTATCTCCAATGCGTTGAACGCTATCGGTACAATGGACAAGCCTTTCCGTAACAACTTGACGGGCGCGAAGGTTGACGCGGCCATAGCTGCTTGCTCCGACTTGGCGGAAATCTTTGAGGCGGAACTTATTCCTTTTGTGCAGGGTCACGACGACGAAGATCTCTACGCCGTTATTCTCCAAAAGTATGCCGACGAGATCGTGGTGCCTACCTATTGCGATATGAAGGACAAGGCGAAGGCTTTGCGCGATGCCGTCCGTGCGTTTACCTCCTCGTCAAGCCAGAATAACATGAACGCGGCTTGCGACGCTTGGCGCGCTACCCGTATACCTTGGGAACAAAGCGAATCCTTCCTCTACGGCCCTGCCGACGTGCTTAGCCTGGATCCTTCCCTCGATAGCTGGCCTTTGGACCAGAGCGATATTTTGACTATACTAAAAGACAATAATCAGTCGGTAAACGATATTAGGAACGAAATCAATGACGAGGCGGTGCGCGGTTTTCATACGATCGAGCTGCTGCTGTTCCAGGACGGGAAACCGCGTGTAGTTAAATGATCCTATATGGTTGGGAAAAAGAAACATATCCTGTGGAATGCCGTGACGCTCGTATGCGTCACGGCATTTTGTGCGTGTAATGAAGAGGAGATTCTTTCCGCGCCTCTGCCGGCTGATGCCTTGACCTCGGCGGGCACGGCGACGGTCTACAACATCGGGAAGTCGGCCTACGACACGCCGGCGCCTTGGGTTACGGGAGATCTTCTACGCCGTTTCTATGCGGGAGACTTGCTTTATGATCGCAACCGTGGGACGGAGGGCGGCAAGGGGCCGCTGTATGCGGGCTCGTCGTGCGGTAGCTGTCATAGCAATGCCGGACGTACGCTGCCTTCGATGTACACGGCCGACAGCGGTAGCGGGACGATAGGCTTCTCTTCGCAATTGGTTTATATCACAAAACAAAACGGCAGCTTCTTCCGCAACTACGGCAGGGTGCTCCATGACCAGGTTATCAAGGGGGAAAAGGCGGAGGGCAAACTCAGGGCTTGGTTTACCGAAGAATCGCGCTCCTTCGCCGACGGCGAAAAATACAGCCTCCAAACGCCTCACTACGAGATCGCCGAATGGTATGCCGACAGCATCGCCGCCGAGGATCTGATTATCGACGTGCATATCCCCTTACGGCACGTTGGTATGGGGCAAATTATGGCGCTCGACCACGACGAGCTGCGCCGCTTGGCTGCACAAAGCAATTATCCCGAATACGGCATTTCGGGAAGGCTTAGCTTAATCGCGGAACGTAACCGTAGCTACGTCGGAACGGGCGGCAATAAGGCGCACCACGCCGACCTCACGGTGGAGCTCGGCTTCTCGTCGGACTTGGGCGTCACCAACGACCGCTATCCGCTCGAAGTCAGCGAAGGTCAATCGCAGAATATCGGTTACAGCCACTACGGCATACAGATCACCACGCGCGAGATGGAGGATGTCGACCTTTATATGAGCTGCCTCGGCGTGCCTGCGAGGCGTAACGTTAATAACCCTGCCGTAAAACGCGGCGAGGAGAACTTCTTCCGCGCGCAATGCCACCTCTGCCACACTCCCACGCTGCACACGCGCCAGGAAGCGCCGGTATTGCTCAACGGGACGCGGCTGCCGTGGATTGCGGGCCAAACTATTCATCCGTACAGCGACTTCCTTTTGCACGACATGGGAAAGGGCCTCGACAACCATGTACGCACAGGCTCCGCCTTCAGCTACGAGTGGAGGACGACGCCGCTATGGGGCGCGGGCTTGCAGCAGACGGTTAACAGCCACACGCGCTTCCTCCACGACGGGCGCGCGCGTAACTTCCTCGAAGCTATCATGTGGCACGACGGCGAGGGCGCTGTCTCGCGCGAACTTTTCGGCCGCATGACCAAACAGGAAAGGGATGACTTGATTGCTTTCCTGAACAGCCTATAACCCCGTTTACAAGAAGATAAATAAAAAAATAATCATCATACGGAAATGAACAACAAACCGATTCTTTTGCTCCTCTCGCTAACCGCCGTCCTGACACATGCGCAGGTGAACAGCGACAAATACATCGAAAGCGATGTCATCCCGCTCGCGGGAAAACAGGGCTTCAGCTTTGAAACGCCGGCCGGCGATTTTGTCTTTAAGCCTTTTCTGCTGGTGCAGACTTCCGCCAAAATGAACTACTACGACGACGAAGGGCTTGAGCTCGCAGACCAGGACAACGTCGCCAACAGTGGTTTCGAGGTGGGTAACGCCTTGCTCGGCTTCTCCGGTAAGGCGTTCGGCCGCCTCACGTTTAATTTTACCATCAACGCGGCGCAGACGGGCGACGCCTTGTTGCAGCAGGCTTGGTTCGACCTTAACCTGCGCGACGAGCTTCGGTTCCGCGTCGGGAAGTTTAAGACGCCCTTCAACCAAGGCTACCTCGTTACTCTGGGCGAAACTTTATTCCCTTCGCTGCCCGTGTCGCTCACCGCGCCGGTCAATATTCCCTATTCCCTAAATTCGGTCAACCCAAATATCGCTACCGGCTTCGACCTCGGCGTGCAAATGCATGGGCTCATCAACGGCAAGTGGGAATACAGGGTGGGAATCTTCAACGGCACGGGTATAAGCGTAAACGGGGCAAGGAAAACGCTTAGCGACGACCTCGGCATCCCGTCCCTGCTTTATGCCGCGCGCCTCGCGTACATGCCGCGCGGCTCCATGCCTACGCACCAGGGCAGCGCCTCGGATTTGGAGAATCACAAAAGTTTGTTCGCTCTCTCAACTTCCTATAACGTGGAGGCAAACTGGCAGGCGAGTAACGACCTGCGCGTAGGTGCGGAATTTGCTTATCTCTTCCACCGCTGGTACTTCACGGGCGAAGCTTATTTCCTGCATATGAAGTTTACTAAGAAGCAAGACATCGACAAACCTTACAACTTCCTCGGCGGATACCTGCAAGGGGGTTATTTCCTCACCCGCAAAGTACAACTCGCTGCGAGGTACGACCTCTTTAACCGTAACTCCTTCGACACCGACGGCTTCCTCAACCTGCCTGCGCTGGGCCTCAATTATTTCATTTCGGGATATAACCTGAAATTGCAAGCCATGTATCAATACCTTGGACGATGGGGGCATCGCGACCAGCTTGCGCGCGATAACGACGACCTCGGCCTGGCGCAACACTCGGCGCAGGTGATGCTGCAATTCTCTTTCTAAAAAATCCCTTCATGAAAAAAACGATACTTGCCTTCATCCTTTCCGCGACAGCCCTGCCTTCATGCGATAGCGGCGATATTTATCCCGTACGCATCGAAGAACGTAACGACAACATCGCCATATCCGGCGACTTCATCCTCCGCGGCGATGCCGGCGCGCAGAACTTCAGCCTCTGCCTCGCCGCCTTTGAGGAGGACAACGCCTCGCCCGTTGTCTGGACGAACGTGATAAAGGGAGCGGATACCGATACCGTGCATCTCACCCTCTCCAACATCCCGCCGCAGTCCGTCGCCGTGCGCCTCTGCCTGCTATCTATCGGGCGGCGCAGCATTTACGACTTCTTCTCCTACGATATTTCCGGCGCCGTGAGCGATGCCGAAATACCCCTGACGGAAGTCGCGCTCAAGATAAACTACGGGAAGATACAGGACATATTCGAGCGCAACACCTGCACCGCGTGCCACGGGGCCGAAAGCGGCGGGGCGGGCCTCCTGCTCGATGCCGCCGTGAGCTACGAAAATTTAGTGAACCGCCAAGCCCTGAACAGCGGGAAAATGCGCGTCGAGCCCTTCAGCACAGACGGCAGCTTCCTGCTCGACGCGCTTGTCTACGACATACCATTGAGCCACCCCCACGGCAGCATCGTATACAACCAAGACGATATAAACCTCCTGAGGGCATGGATAGAACTCGGAGCCGAACAATAAACGCATCATGACATACAAAAACATCGAATACCAAGATTTATACGTGAGGATAAAACTCTCGGCATACGCCCCCAAAGGCGCGACGGAATCCCACGCAGTGGCCGAGGGCGTCAACACAGCTATCGACGCCCGGACGCAGTACGCGAACATAACCAAAGCTTTGGACAGGTTGCAAAAAGCTTTGCCCGAAGGCTCCGTCCTCGTGATGAAGCGATACTTCGCCAGCGATGCCGTCAACCAGGCGGGATGGCTACCGGAGGAGGAAAACGCGGCCGTCTCCTTCGTGCAACAATCCCCGCTCAACGGCGCGAAGGTGGCCGTATGGGCTTACTGGGTCGACAAATGCCGCGTGACGGCCGACGGCGCAACAACCGTCTTGCAACGCCCCGATTACAGGCATTTCTTTACCATGCAGCTCCACGACCGCAGCGACGGGAGCTTCCAACAGACCGCGAATATCTTCCAACGCTACGCGGAAGAGCTCGCCGGACGGGGCCTCTCCCTCCTTCGCAACGGCATCCGTACATGGATTTACGTACAAGGCGTGGACACTAATTACATGGGAATGGTGAAAGCGCGGCGCATGCATTTCAGCGAACAGGGCCTTACCCAAAATACGCACTTCTTAGCAAGCACGGGTATAGAGGGAAAATACCGGCGACCGGATACAATCGCGCTCGTAGACGCTTACGCGGCCGACGGCCTCGCGCCCGGACAGGTCGCGTACCTGAAAGGAGCGTCGCACCTCAACCCGACTTACGAATACGGCGTCACCTTCGAGCGAGCGACTGCCGTCGACTACGGCGACCGTCGCCACGTCTTTGTCTCCGGCACGGCGAGCATCGACAACAAAGGCCAAATCGTGCACCCGCTCGACATCGCCGGCCAGACCGCGCGCACGCTTGAGAACGTCTCCGTCTTGCTTGCCGAAGGCGGATGCGGCATGGACGACGTCGCCCAGATGATTGTCTACCTCCGCGACACGGCCGATTACC
>JAIRZN010000177.1 GCA_031267205.1 Tannerellaceae bacterium
GAGCCTGCTAACAATATAGACATTCAAAACATGGAGATTCTTGCGTCAGCCATCGGCAATTACAGGGGCACGCTTGTCATCGTTTCGCACGACCGTTATTTCCTGAGGCAAATAAATATAGACAGGCATATGGATTTGGAAGTATAGCAAGCCCGCGCCCATCGGGCTGACATTGCCGAACAGTCCGCGTAATTTAGCAGTAACGGATATATTTCCTATTTTTACGCGCTAAAAATTGCTTGATATGAACATTACTCCAATAGATTACAAGGTCGCCGGAGACGTTATCGCCGCTCTCGGCATATCTGACTTCGGCAAAGCAACCATACGGGAGGTCGTCGCCGTAGCTTCACGTCTGGAACAGTTAACGGGCGTCGAATTTATACGTATGGAGATGGGCGTGCCCGGACTTAAGCCGTCGCAAACAGGCGTCGAGGCCGAAATAGCCGCCCTGCGCAACGGCGTGGCCTCCGTATACCCGAATATCAACGGCTTGCCGGATCTAAAGAATGAGGCGTCCCGATTTATAAAAGCTTTCGTCAACGCCGACGTGGAGCCGGAAGGCTGCGTGCCGGTCACAGGCTCCATGCAAGGGACTTACGCCTCTTTCTTAGTCTGCGGGCAGTGTTGCGAAGGGAAGGATACAATACTCTTTATCGACCCAGGATTCCCCGTCCAGAAACAACAAATCGCCGTCCTGGGATACAAATACGCCTCCTTCGACGCCTACCTGCATCGCGGACAGAACCTCCGCCGCGCGCTCGAACAGTTCCTGTCGAAAGGCAACATCGCCGCCATCGTTTACTCCAACCCCAACAATCCTGCATGGTTCTGCCTGACGGAGCCTGAATTGGAAATCATCGGGGAAGCGGCCCGCAAGTACGACGCAATCGTAATCGAAGACCTGGCCTATTTCGCAATGGATTTCCGCCAAAACCTCGGCATCCCCTTCCAACCCCCCTACCAACCCTCCGTAGCGCACTTCGCCGACAACTATATCCTCCAAATCTCCGGCTCCAAAGCCTTCAGCTACGCAGGCCAACGGATAGGCGTGACCGCAATATCCGACAAGCTATACCGCCGCACATATCCCGCCCTCGCCCAAAGGTACGGCAACGGCGCCTTCGGCCCGGTATACATCCACCGCGTACTTTACGCCCTTTCCTCCGGCACAGGCCATGCAGCGCAGTACGCGCTCGCAGCCATGTTCAAAGCAGCCGCCGACGGCGCTTACGACTTCGTCGCCGACGTCAGGGAATACGGCCGACGGGCCGGATTGATCAAGGATATATTCCTCAAACACGGCTTCCGCATCGTTTACGACCGTGACCTCGATGCGCCCGTCGCCGACGGCTTCTATTTTACCGTCGCCTACCCCGGTATGACGGGCGACGACCTTGCGCAACAACTGATATTCTACGGGATAAGCGCCATCTCCCTATCCACGACCGGAAGCTCACAGGAAGGCTTGCGCGCCTGCACGTCCTTCTTCAAAGAACACCAGTACGCCCTCCTCGACGAACGCCTGAGGCTCTTCGCCGAACATCATCCTCGAAAACATTGAACTTTTCCTGTCCCCGTCTTGTTATACATATATTATATAGTAAACTTGGAAACAAACGCCGATCATGAGACAGATAGCTTATTTTTATTTGCCCGTAATAACGGACCTGCATCTCTCGCTGAACTTCTTCGGCAACGTATATGAATGCATAAGGGAAATCGACGACCCGAACTTCCAACCCGTCCTGCAATCCTTCCAAACCGCCATGACAGCCTATAACGACGCCGCGCGCCCTCCCTCAAACAACCTGCTGACAATGCAAATAGCAACCGAAGATGTCTGCCGCGACCTCGCCCTTCAGGCAATCCGCGACAGGAAGGACGAACTGCTCGCAGACGAAGACCCTAACGCTCGTGAAACAGGACGTAAAATCGGGGCCGTCCTCGACGAAGCCGATGCCGAAGCCGCAAAAAACATGACGCCCGCAACGCCCGACAGCAAAGGCGTATGGATAGAAACGCTGCTCAACGAATTGTCCGCCAAAATCCCGCATCCCGACCGCATCCCGACCGGCATAACCGACTGCATAGCCGAGCTTAACCGCGCCAACTGGAGCTTCTCCGAACTAAACAAAGCGCGCAACGACGAAATCGAAGGCAAAATCCTCACCGCCGCCATCATGAACACCCGCCGCGAAATGGACAGGACGTACAACGAAACCATAACCTTCATCAACGCAATGCTCATCTACAACGGCGACGAACGCTACGCCGACATCATCGACCGCGTCAACATCATCGTCGAAGAAGCCTCCCGCCCCGCACCCCCCATGCGCTAACCCCCGCCGGATTTTTCCCCTTCGGGAAACTGCCAAATTGACAATTTGAAGCTTTCACGGAGCGGGGAATCCTCCAAATAATCAAATTGGGACTTTCACGGAGTGGGGGCCGCTCCAAATCATCAAATTTAAACTTTCCCGAGGCGGGGGCTGCCCAAATTATTAATTTGAAGCTTTCGCATGATGGGGGAACCTCCAAATCGCCGCGTTGGTTAATTCCCCTTAGCGGGAACGGTCATACACGCTTTCTTAAAAGCGTCTGTCCCGAAATATATCGAAAAACATATGCGTACAGTGGATTCCTTAAAATGAAAAGCCTTAAATTCGTTGTCGGAAATTGAATTATAAACGTTTGGATATGGAAAAGATAAATATTGTGCGGACTACCTTCACTGTAATAAAGACATTGTCTTCGGTGCGCTTTCCATGTACGCAATCAATTCAAAAATACCGATGAGAAACTAAATACAATCTAAACAGATGAATAAAGGAGAAATACTGATATACCAAACGCCGGACGGGAACACCCGATTGGATGTGAAGTTAGACGGGGAAACAGTTTGGATTAACCGGCGGCAAATGGCGGAGCTATTTAACAGGGATGTTAAAACCATAGGCAAACACATCAATAATGCACTGCAGGAGGAATTATCCGAGATTCCAACCGTCGCAAAATTTGCGACAGTTCAAACCGAAGGACAAAGGAAGATAGAAAGAAAAATTGATTACTATAATTTAGACATGGTCATTTCCGTCGGCCACAGGGTGAAGTCAAATCGAGGCATTCAATTCCGTATCTGGGCGAATAAAACCTCCAATCCCTCCGTCGGATTCCCCCCCCTTCGGGAAAACCACCAAACGTCCAAGCCAAATTTTTCCACAAATTAGGAATCCTCCAAATCGCCGCGTTGGTTAATTCCCCTTAGCGGGGACGGTTTACGGGGGATGGTTGGGCGGGTACGGACTTGGGAGGTGTCTGTATTTTTGTTTTTTAGGGCTTCCGAAATCCGGGCAAGCCATACATGCTTTTCCCGTAGGGCGACGGTTTGCGCGAAGCGGAGCTGCTGGCGTGGGGCGGGGCAATCCGGGCGGGGACAATCGTTTCCCGAAGGGACGGAATACACGTTCTTTTCATATCTTTGCGCCCATGATTGTTGAAGAGCGGAATAAATGGGAAAATATCGCGGAATACCTTCTATGCCAGTGGCAGATGGAGGATATGATCCGGGCGGCAGGTTTCGATATGCCTTTGATACGGCGGACGATAATCGAAGGCTGTGACCTGACGGCGGACGGTAAGGAGGGCCTGATGCGCCTGTACGAGGACGCGGCGGACAGGATGCGGTCGGAAGGCGTCGCCGCAAAAGGGCACCTGAGGCGGAACACTGAAACGCTCGACGAGCTGACGGCCCTGCACTCGCGCCTGGTCGACAGCCCTTCGGAGGAGCAATACCGTTCCGTATACTTCCAAACGCTGCCGTTTATAATCCAACTGCGGGCCAAGTCGGGAGGAAAGAGCGCGCCGGAAATAGAAACCTGCTTCACCGGCGTCTACGGATACCTGATGCTCAGGGTACAACAAAAGGAAGTCGGCGATTCGACCGTCGAGGGCATACGCCAAATATCGGCCCTGCTCACGGCTCTGTCGGTGAAATATAAAGAAATATATGTAGAATCAAATACGGAAAAAGAAAAGGGAAAAGTATGAAAACAATCTTAGTAACAGGAGCCTGCGGGCAATTAGGGCGCGCGCTGCAAGAACAGGCCGCGTCGAGCCCTTACCGGTGGCTGTTTACCGACATCGACACGCTGGATATTTGCACAAAAGATGCGCTTGCGGCCTACGCTAAAGCTAATCAATTAAACTACTTGGTCAACTGCGCCGCGTACACGGCCGTAGACAAGGCGGAGGATAACGAGACGACCTGCCTGCGTATAAACAGCGACGCCGTGCGGAGCATAGGCGAAGTGGCTGTGCAGGCGGGCTTCAAGGTGATACACATCTCGACCGACTATGTTTTTGACGGCACGAACAGCGCGCCCTATGTCGAGAACGATTACACGTGCCCCGTTTCCGTTTACGGCCGCAGCAAGCAAACGGGGGAACTGATGCTGCGCGCCGTCTGTCCCGAAGCGTTGATAATACGCACCTCGTGGCTGTACTCCGGCACGGGCGCGAATTTTGTAAACACCATGCTCCGCGTCGGGCGTGAAAACGAAGAAATACGCGTAGTATCCGACCAGGTAGGGACGCCCACGTATGCCGGAGACCTGGCTTCGGCCATTATCGCCATAATAGGCTGCGCCGAAGCAGGCAACTTCAAGCCCGGCATCTACCATTATTCCGACGAAGGCGTATGCAGTTGGTACGACTTCGCCCTGAAGATATTCAGCCTCGCAAGAATACGTTGCCGCGTGATACCCGTCGACACGAAGGATTATCCCACGCGCGCCGTCCGCCCGCAATACAGCGTACTCAACAAAAGGAAAATCAAGCAAACCTACGGCCTGAGCATTCCTCACTGGGAAGAAAGCCTCAAGCGTATGATGAAAGGTCTCAAGGCATAAACCGGAGCGTATAAACAATGGCCTATTCAGAGGAAATACAGAAAAGGCGAACCTTCGCCATCGTCAGCCATCCCGACGCGGGAAAGACTACGCTTACGGAGAAGCTGCTCTTGTTCGGCGGAGCTATCCACGTCGCCGGAGCCGTCAAGTCGAACAAGATACGGAAAACGGCGACGTCAGACTGGATGGATATAGAGAAACAGCGCGGCATATCGGTAGCCACCTCCGTTATGGCCTTTGACTATTCGGGACATAAGATCAACATATTGGATACGCCCGGCCACCAGGACTTTGCCGAAGATACATTCCGCACGCTGACGGCCGTAGACAGCGTCATCATCGTCGTCGACATCGCCAAGGGCGTAGAAGCCCAGACGCGCAAACTTATGGAAGTGTGCAGGATGCGCAAGACGCCCGTAATAGTCTTCGTCAACAAATTAGACCGTGACGGGAAGGATCCTTTCGATCTTTTGGACGAAATAGAAGAGGAACTGAAAATAAAAGTCCGTCCGCTGAGCTGGCCGATCGACATGGGGCAGCGCTTTCGCGGCGTATATAATATATATGAAGCAAAACTTGATCTATACACTCCCAGCAAGCAATACGTGACGGAAAGCATCGTGTTCGAGGACATACTCAGCCCGGAGCTTGAGGAACATATCGGCGACACGCTATCGGCGCGCCTCAGGGCCGACCTTGAACTGATCGAGGGCGTATACCCCGCCTTTGACGTTAAAACATACCTCGAAGGCGATACGGCGCCCGTCTTCTTCGGCTCGGCGCTTAATAACTTCGGCGTGAAGGAACTGTTGGACTGTTTCCTGCGCATCGCGCCTTCGCCCCGCCCCGTTAAGGCTTTAGAGCGTGTGGTAGAGCCTGAGGAGGACGGTTTCAGCGGATTTGTATTCAAGATACACGCCAATATGGATCCTAATCACCGCAGTTGCATAGCTTTCGTCAAAATCTGTTCCGGTCGCTTCGAGCGCAACGCTAACTACAAGCACGTGCGCTTCAACAGGCTTATGCGCTTCAGCAGTCCGACCGCATTCATGGCCCAGAAGAAGGAAACCGTCGACGAGGCCTTCGCCGGCGATATTGTAGGCCTGCCCGATACGGGAAACTTCAAGATCGGCGACACCCTGACGTCCGGCGAAGAGCTTCACTTCAAAGGACTGCCGAGCTTCTCGCCCGAAATGTTCAAGTACATCGAAAACGCCGATCCTATGAAATCCAAGCAGCTCAACAAAGGCATAGAGCAACTGATGGACGAAGGCGTGGCGCAGCTCTTCACCAATCAATTCAACGGGCGGAAAATTATCGGCACGGTAGGGCAATTACAGTTTGAGGTGATACAATACCGCCTGTTACACGAGTACGGCGCCCAATGCAAGTGGGAAACCGTCAGCCTTCATAAAGCCTGCTGGATTGAGAGCGGCAACAGTGCGGTGATGGACAATTTCAAGCGTCGCAAGGCGCAATACATGGCAGTCGACAAGGAAGGCAGGGACGTCTACTTAGCCGATTCCGCTTACGTCCTGACAATGGCGCAGCAGGACTTTCCGGAAATTAAGTTCCACTTCTCCTCAGAGTTTTAGGCCGGGGAAATATACCTCCGGCGCGGTATTTGTATATTGGCAATAATCGCTAACTTTACGCCGATGTATGTATTGTATCCTATATAAAAAGAATTTGAGATGAAAAGATTATCAATTGTATTTGTTTTCATGGTCCTGCTGGCGGCTTCCGCGTGTAATAAGACGCCGGACGGCAAGTCTTACGCCATCAGCGGCGAGATTAATGTGGAATCCGGGATTATATACCTCCAGGAATTTCACAATAAGATGTTCGCCATAATCGACTCCGCCGTAATCGAAAACGGCAAGTTTGCTTTTGCCGGAACTCTGGCGCGCCCCGACCTGTTCGGCCTCACCATCGACAGGGAAGAAACATTCAGCCCGTACTACATTTTCCTGGAAAATAGTCCGGTCAAGGTTAAGATCGACACGCAAAACACTCAAAGCGCCGAAATCACAGGCTCGTCCGTTAACGATCTATACGTCGCCTATCTGCAATCGGCGAGTGAGGCGGGCGACGCCTTCAGGATAGATACCTTTATCGCCGCGCACCCGTCTTCCATCGTTTCGGCATACGTCCTGTACCGCGATTTCTCCTACCGGCTGAGCAGGGAAGAGATAGACGCCAACGTCTTGAGGCTCGACGCATCGCTGCACGACACACAGTACGTCAAGGTGCTGAACGAACTTAGCGCCGTGCTCGAAACCGTAGCCATCGGCAAACATGCGCCTGCCTTCGCGCTCCCCGATACTGAAGGTAAGACGGTCAGCCTGTCCGATCGCTTGGGAAAAGGCTACGTGCTGCTCGACTTCTGGGCTTCGTGGTGCGGCCCCTGTCGTAGGGAGAATCCCAATATTGTAAAGACTTACAACGAATATAAGGACAAAGGCTTCGACGTATTCTCCGTCTCTTTGGACAAGGAGAAAGACGCCTGGATAAAAGGAATAGCTGACGACAACCTGACATGGACGCACGTCTCCGACATACTGTTCTGGGACAGCGCGCCGGCCAAGCTTTACGGCGTGAGGGCGATACCGGCCAATTTCCTTATCGACAAAGACGGCGTCATCGTAGCCCGTAATCTTCGCGGCGAGGAGCTGGGTAAAACCCTGTCCGAGCTTTTGCAGTAATAGGAGGTAAAGTAATGACGAACCCGGCCGGTATTACCGAGAGCCGGGTTTTTTTGTGTGCGGGCGGCGGTCACAGTATGTCCTTTATCTCGCCCAGCGAACCTACGGTATAAGTTGGGATAAAATTCCCCGCCGGCGGAAGGCGTTCGGGATTAAACCAGAGCTGCGCTATACCCGCGTTATGCGCGCCGGCGATGTCCGCCTCCCAACTATCGCCGATCATCAGAGCCTCGCTGCGGCGGGAGTTGGTATTCTTCAGCGCGAAGTCGAATATACCCCTGTGCGGCTTCTGTATGCAGGCATCTTCGGAAAGGACGACGCGGTCGAAATAAGGAGACAGCCCTGCGTTGTTCAATTTCTTAAACTGCACCTCCCTGAATCCGTTGGAAAGGATGAACATCCTGTAAGAAGGGCGGAGATATTCCAGCAAGTCCACCGCTCCGGGAATCAGGACGGTCTTCGTCGTAGTATACTCCAGGAAAACGCGGTTGAGCCTGACAGCCGATTCGGCATCCTCGATACCCGTTGGCGCGAGCACGTGCCGGAAGCGTTCGACGATAAGCGTTTTGCGGTCGATTTCATCATTCCGGTACTGCCTCCACAGCTCCAGGTTATAAGGCATATAATAATTGAAAAATGCCTCGAAGGATTCGTAACACCGGTCGAAATGATAGTCGGTATAAAGTTCTTCAAGGCATTCCCTGTTATTGCTCCGGGTATCCCAGAGCGTATCGTCGAAGTCAAAAAACAAACGTTTGTAAGCCATTTACCCCACTTCAATCACCAAATACTTGCCTAAGCTCCAGAAAGCTCTTATGTCGATAATCCTGAACGTAAGATTCCTCTCCTCGTCCCTCGTAAACTCGTAAGAGCCTTCGGGATGGTTGGATTTAAGGCTTGCTTTTGTGGCGAACAAGGGTATCTCCGTGACCTCGCGAACGTCGATGGATATAAAATAATCGCGGTTGAAATCGCCCTGAAGCGCTTTAGACTTGGAGAATAGCCCGCCTCCCGTGAGTATTTTCTGATCCTTCAGCTCCTTTGCAGTGCCGAAGCAATAGTAGGCGGCATTGAGCGTTTTGTCCTGCTCCCTGAGCGTCTCAGCCTGGGTAGAGGCCGTTATCGACAAGCCTTCCATGTCTTCCGTAAGCGTAGCCACCTGTCGGTCTAACTCCTCGATGCGGATGTCCTTCTTCGCAAGGTTTTCCTGAAGCTCCACGATCATAGTCGTCTTTTGATCAAGCTCCGAAGTCAGCCGGCTGATAGTTTTCTTGAGCGCTTCCGACTGTATATTGCCCTTCTTAAGGCGTTCTTCGAGCAGGCGGAGCTGTTCCCTGTTATTTTTCAGCGTTTGGCCTATGAGTTGCATATTATCCCTGATGTGTTCACGGATGTTGGGCGTCAGCTCGCCGTGGCTTTGTTGCTGTACGTTGAGGTAATTTTCCGCGTCGCGGATAGACTGTATATCCGTCTCGATGTCATTCAACGTAGATAGCATCTCGTTCATTTCGGAGACGTACCTGCTGTTTTCCAACCGGAGCGAATCATTGTCAGCTTTCATTTGTTTATACTCGGATGAGTTTTGCACGCAGGCCACCAGCATACTTACGCCGATACAAGCCAATAATACTTTTTTCATATACATTTAATTTTAAATGGGTTCTTTTTTCCTTTTGGGGTTTCCTCCTACTACAATAACAAATTCGCCCCTCGGTTCGTTCGATGTGAAATGCATTAAAATTTCCTGCAATTCACCCCTGACCGTTTCCTCGTGCAACTTGGATATTTCGCGCGAGACGGATGCCCGGCGGTCGTTGCCGAAGTACTCTGCCATCTGGGCGAGCGTCTTGGTCATACGTCTGGGCGATTCGTAAAAAACCAGCGTCCTTGTCTCCGTTGCAAGCTCTTTCAGGCGCGTTTGCCTGCCTTTCTTCTGCGGCAGGAAGCCTTCAAAGCAAAACGCATCGTCGGGCAATCCCGACACAACCAAGGCGGGCACGAAGGCCGTAGCCCCAGGCAGGCATTCCACCTCCACGCCCTGCTTCACACATTCGCGTATCAGCAGGAAACCGGGGTCGGAGATCGACGGCGTGCCGGCGTCGGAGACGAGCGCTACTTGTTCGCCGGCCTGTATGCGTGAAACGATTTGCTCCACGCTGCGGTGTTCGTTGAATTTATGGTGGGATTGCATCCGGTTTTGAATGCCGTAATGCTTCAGCAAGACGGAAGTCGTCCGCGTATCCTCGGACAGGATGAGGTCGGCTTCCCTGAGGATACGGACGGCGCGGAAGGTGATGTCTTCCAGGTTCCCGACAGGCGTAGGCACTACAATCAGCTTAGACATCGGTCTGCGGCGAACTTATCGGAAGCGCTTTTCCAGGAGTGCGAGGAAGCCGGCGACCTCAGTGTTTTTCATGTCCCAATCCTGGCTCCCATTCAGGTACGCGACCGATTCTTCATACGAGCGCATATCGTTAAGGTCGGAGATCACTTTGTTCATCTTGGCCTCGTCGCCGCTGAAGAGTTCCTGCCGGAAATGGAAGTGGTCGTTCAGGCTGAAGGCTTTGCGGAAATCCGCCAGGTTCTTCTTCTCCAGCGCATCGTTGAGCGAAACGGTCTGCTTCACCGTGACCGTGCTGTCGACCGGCGCGGGGGCTGGTGCGGGGGCAGGAGCGGGCTCTGCGGCAAGCTTATGTTCGCCGGCTTCGGCCATTGACTTCTGCAATAGCAGGGTCGATTCGATGATTTCCTGGTATTCCTGCATCTGCTTTTGGAAGACATCAATCTGAAGCCCTTCAAGCACATGCAAGTCCCTGATTATCTTGTACGCCAAATCGAAGGTTTGACTGAAAAAGGCCAGCGTACATATTTCCATTTCACGCATACCGGCCACTAATCCTTTCAATTCCGATATATCGGATATGAGTCCGTCTATTTTTTCTTTGTTTGTCATTGTGTTTGCCGTTAAATTATAATAAGTGCAAATTTAAAGGAATTTCCGATACAATGGATATATTTTGATTAATAACTTGAGTTTGACGTAAAAAACTCCCTTAACGGAGAGGCGCGCCGCCAAGTCTAAATGCCGGCAGGTATCCGCCCGCTTGGCTACGGATTACGATCCGTTGGCTACGGATTACGATCCGCTGGTAACGGATTACAATCCGTTGGTAACGGATTACAATCCGCTGGCTACGGATTACAATCCGCTGGTAACGGATTACGATCCGTTGGCTACGGATTACAATCCGTTGGTAACGGATTACAATCCGCTGGTAACGGATTACAATCCGCTGGCTACGGATTACAATCCGCTGGTAACGGATTACAATCCGTTGGTAACGGATTACAATCCGTTGGTAACGGATTACAATCCGCTGGTAACGGATTACAATCCGCTGGTAACGGATTACAATCCGTTGGTAACGGATTACAATCCGCTGGCTACGGATTACAATCCGCCGGCTACGGATTACAATCCGCTGGTAACGGATTACAATCCGCCGGCTACCGATTACAATCCGCCGGCTACGGATTACAATCCGTTGGCTACCGATTACAATCCGTTGGCTACCGATTTGTAGCGATTGCGAAAAATAAAAATACAAAAAGTCATCAAATATGTCTTGCGTATGTCAAAAAGATATATATTTGCAGCGTATAAAAGCATAATTATAGTTTTACTAATTAAAACAAAGCAAAATGGCAAAAAGATTTAGGTTTATCGAACGAATGATTGTCCTTGCGACGCTTGTGCTTACATCTTGCACGGCGATGGCGCAAAAAGGAGCGCAGGTGACGGTCGGGGCTGACTTGGTGAGCAGCTATGTATGGCGTGGAGTGTATCAGACGGGCGTATCCGTGCAGCCCGGACTGACGCTCTCCTGCAATGGGTTTTCCTTGGGGGCGTGGGGATCTACGGATTTCTCCACGGCTGCCAAGGAGTTTGATCTCGTCCTGGGCTTTGAAGCCGGAGGCTTCGGTATCGGCCTGACGGACTACTGGTGGGCGGGCGAGGGTAATCCTTACGGGCATTACAGGGATGCCCATTTCCTTGAAGGCTCGGTGAGTTACACCTTTGGGGAATCCTTCCCGCTAAGCCTTTCCTGGAATACGATGCTGGGATTGGACGGCGACAAGGATGCGGAAGGCAAGCGGCAGTACTCTACCTACATCGGCGCAGGCTATGACTTTAACGTCAACGGCGTAGCCTTCACCGCCGGAATAGGCCTTACGCCCTGGACGGGGATTTATCACAGGGCGGGAAGCGGAGGCTTCGACGTAGCGTCCGTATCCATCAAGGCGGCAAAAGGACTGAAGGTGACGGATTCCTTCACTCTCCCGATCTTCGTAGAGGCGATCGTCGCCCCTAACCAGGATAACGTTTTCCTCATACTCGGCATAAGTTTGTAACCGTTGCCGGTATATGTACAATTAAAAAATAAAAAGAAATGAAGAAAATCGAAGCAATCATCAGGAGAATCAAGTTCGAGGATGTCAAAGAAGCTCTCCTCAACGCAGACATCGAATGGTTCTCTTACTACGATGTACGTGGAATAGGAAAGAGCAGGCAAGGACGCATATACAGGGGAGTAGTCTACGACACGAGCAGCATCGAACGCATACTCATCTCCATCGTAGTGCGTGACAAGAATGTGGAAAAGACCGTCGACGCAATCCTCAAGGCCTCGCAGACAGGGGAGATAGGAGACGGCCGCATATTCATTATCCCTATACAGGATGCAGTACGCATCCGTACCGGCGAACGTGGCGACATAGCTCTCTACAACGCGGAACTTGAAAAATAAACCCCATTAATCCTCAAAACATGGAAACAACAACAACATACGCAATCACAGACCTCGCCCTGTCGCTCGATACCGTCTGGATGCTACTCGCAGCAATGCTTGTCTTCTTCATGCAACCGGGCTTCGCTATGGTCGAAGCCGGATTTACCAGGACGAAGAACACGGCGAATATATTGATGAAGAACATCGTCGACTTCTCCCTCGGCTCACTGCTCTTCTGGGCCATAGGATTCGGGCTAATGTTCGGGGCCGGCGGTTTCATCGGCTCGCCAACGTTCTTCAGCCACAGCTTCGCGGATACAAACCTGCCTAAAGCCGGCTTCCTCATCTTCCAAACCGTCTTCTGCGCAACGGCGGCCACAATCGTATCAGGCGCTATGGCCGAAAGAACCAAGTTCTCAATCTATGTCGTCTACACCATCGTCATAAGCGTCATCATCTATCCCGTCTCAGGTCACTGGACATGGGGCGGCGGATGGCTGATGAACGGCGACGAGGGCGGCTTCATGATGAGAACGTTCGGCGCAACCTTCCACGATTTCGCAGGTTCGACAATCGTACACTCGGTCGGCGGATGGGTAGCGCTCACAGGCGCAGCCGTACTCGGTCCGCGTCTGGGCAAGTACGGCAAAGACGGCAAGTCGCGCGCCATACCGGGCCACAACCTCACGATCGCCAACCTCGGCGTCTTCGTACTATGGTTCGGCTGGTTCGGCTTCAACCCCGGTTCACAGCTCGCCGCATCGGGCCAGGTCAACCGCGAAGCCATCGCCCACGTCCTGCTCACAACTAACCTTGCAGCAACCGCCGGCGCGATGAGCACCCTGTTCACATCGTGGATAAAGTACCGGAAGCCATCGCTATCGCTCACCCTTAACGGAGCGTTGGCGGGATTAGTCGGCATCACCGCAGGCTGCGACTTAGTCAGTCCGGCAGGCGCAGTCGTCATAGGAGCCATCTGCGGCGCGGCCATGCTGTACGCCGTATCCTTCATCGACCATAAGCTCAAGATCGACGACCCCGTCGGCGCATCATCCGTACACGGCGTATGCGGCTTCCTGGGCACGATACTGACGGGCCTCGTCGCCGTCGACAGCGGCTGGTTCTACGGTCACGGCCCGCAACA
>JAIRZN010000002.1 GCA_031267205.1 Tannerellaceae bacterium
GTGTCTTCATAAGTAATATTTTTTAAATTTGATTCGCTAAAGATACGGAAAAGAAATGCAACTTCAAAGAGAAATGTATGCCGGTTTGAGGTAAATAATCAGTTGTACTTATTTATACATCCCGCGAGTAGTTTTGCCTCTAACCCCGGCCTTAGTAGTTTTGTCGTTTTTCAGCGGATTAAGAGCAATTCTGTTAGGTAGCGAATAGTTGTGCTGCAAATCCGGCTCTCTTGCGGCTGTTGTCCTCATTGAACCCTACATCAAATACCCAGTGCAAAGAGTTCTCTATACCCCAATGGAAACGCACTGACCGGTTTATCAACTTTGTATCCGCCGAAAGACTGCTGATGTAAAGACGGATTTTCTTTTCCGTCCTACCGGTAGTCTTGATAAAACGTTCCGATTTTATTTTTATCAGGGACTTTAATCCTCCCCCATTCTTCTTTGGATTCAATCAGGGAGAGGTCGCCAACAACTATACATCTGCGGGTTTCCACTCTTCCATGTCCGGAATCCAATTGTTCGTCGCAATCACTAACGGGCAGAAAGCGAAAAGAATCCTCTACCTGTTCAGGCAACTTCCCCACGTAACGGTCGAGGCCATATCCTCAAGCCCGTCTTCGCGCATCCGTTCCACACTAAGGCCTGTTAATGACCGAAAATAACTGCGGGGACTTCCCTAAGACGTTTTATTGGGGGATATATAACTTTTCCGACAATTATAAACGTAATTCAGACGTATTGGCCCTGAAATATACAGCAGTAAAGTTAGGTATATACGGAAAATTAATATATATTTGCGGCCGATTGATAAAAATGACGAGGGGGCGGGTAGTCCCCTCCTTTTGTTCTTATAATATTAATGCGTAATGATTGACAAAGAAAAAATAGTCCGTATAGTGACGGACAAGTTATCCGCCTCTGCACACTACATAGTGGACGTAAGTGTCGAGCAAGGCAACAGGATCGTCGTAGAAATAGACGGCGATGAGGCGGTAGGGATAGACGACTGCGCGGATTTAAGCCGCTACATCGAAGCAAACCTCGACAGGGAGACGGAGGACTACGAATTGGAAGTAGGCTCGGCAGGACTGACGTCGCCCTTCAAGACGATGCGACAGTACGTCAAGAATATCGGCAACGCAATAGAGCTTACGCTCAAAAGCGGAGCAAAGCAAACAGGCGTACTCAAAACAGTCGATGAGGCAGGCCTGACACTCGGCGTGGAGAAGCAAATAAAGCCCGAAGGCGCCAAGTGCAAGATAAAGGTAGAGGAAGAAGAATCCTATACGTTCGACGAAATTAAATATGCAAAATACATACTAAAATTCAAGTAAGAGACAATGGCCAGAAAAGCGGAAACAATCAGTATGACTGACACCCTTGCGGAGTTCAAGGAATTAAAAAACATAGATAAGGAAACAATGATCAGCGTGCTCGAGGAATCATTCAGGAGCGTCATAGCTAAAATGTTCGGCACGGATGAGAATTATGATGTGATAATCAATCCTGAGAAGGGTGATTTTGAGATTTGGAGGAACCGCGTCGCCGTAGCCGACGATCAGTTGGAAGACAGCAACCTGCAGATAACCCTGACGGAAGCTCGCAAGATAGATGCCGCCAGCGAGATAGGAGAAGAAGTGACCGACGAGGTTCACTTCGCCGATTTCGGTCGCCGCGCAATCCTGAACCTGCGCCAGACGCTCTCGTCGAAGATACTTGAGCTGCAAAAGGACAACCTGTACGCAAAATACAGGGAGCGGGTAGGACAAATAATAGCCGCCGACGTATACCAGGTTTGGAAGAAAGAGATACTAATGCTCGACGACGAGGGCGACGAGCTACTGTTGCCCAAAGCCGAACAGATCCCAACCGATATATATCGTAAGGGCGAAACCGTGCGCGCCATCGTACAAAGAGTGGAGAACGTCAATAATAATCCGCGCATCACCCTTTCGCGCACGGACAAGATATTCCTCCAGCGCCTCTTCGAATTGGAAGTGCCGGAGATACACGACGGACTGATAACGATCAAAGCCATCGCCCGCATACCCGGAGAAAGAGCCAAGGTCGCCGTCGAATCATACGATGACCGCATAGACCCCGTAGGCGCATGCGTAGGCATGAAAGGCTCGCGCATACACGGCATAGTACGCGAACTTAGGAATGAGAACATAGACGTCATCAACTATACGACAAATGTGGCCCTGTTTATACAGCGCTCCCTGAGTCCCGCTAAAGTATCATCTATCCGCGTGAACGAAGAAGAACGCAAGGCCGAAGTCTACCTCAGGCCCGAAGAAGTCTCGCTGGCCATCGGCAAAGGCGGTCTGAATATCAAATTAGCCTGCATGTTGACGGAGTACGTGATCGACGTCTTCCGCGACATAGAAGGAGCCGACGAGGAAGACATCTATTTAGATGAGTTTGCGGACGAAATCGACACATGGGTGATAGATGCACTGAAAAATATAGGTTGCTATACAGCAAAGAACGTCCTTGCGCTAACTCGCGAAGAAATCATCGAGCGCGCCGACCTGGAAGAGCAGACCGTAGACGATGTGCTGACTATTCTTGCCGCTGAATTTGCGGATGAAGAGATGAAGAACTAAAGAAAGTATACGATAAAATTGATTATGCCTATAAAATTAATACATGTAACGAGGGATTTGAATGTAGGAATTACTACGGTGGTGGATTTTCTTCAAAAAAACGGTCATACGATCGACAGCAATCCCAACACGCGAATCAATGATGAGCAACACACTATGCTCGTTAAGGAGTTTGGAAAGGACTTGTCGCCCAAGGAACGGGAACGGATGTTGACTAAGCCCGCCGTCGTACCGGAAAACGTTGCGCACGAAAGAAAGGAAGAAAAGCCGGCGGAATCCATACCCGAAATTTCCGAAGAGCTTAAACCGGAAATTACAGCCAGAGGCAGAATAGATTCAAACAAACAAACGGAAAAGCCGCCGGTAGAAAAAGAGGATGGAGAGAAAACACAGCCCGTCATGCACGAACCCGTAGCCGAGCCCGCCGTGACGCCTTCGAGTAAAACGCCCGCCGGAGAGCCTCTACCCACATCGCACGCAGTTGAAAAGGAAATCATAATGGAAGAAAAAAAATCATCTCAGCTAACAACCGAGCAAGTGAAAACAGAACGGAAAAGTGAAGATGCAAACGCCGACAAACCCCAGCCCAAAGTCGAAGACAGCCAAACCCCATTCAGGCTGAACCATTCCAAACTGGAATCAGGCATCAAGGTGACAGGCAAAATAGACCTTGCATCAATCAACCAGGCCACACGCCCGAAAAAGAAATCAAGAGGAGAAAAAAGAAGAGAACGCGCCTCAGATCCCAACAGACGCCCACAGGCCGCACACCCGGTTAAAGCCCCCAGAGACGCAAACGCCAAAGTCGCTGCACCCCAGCCGCCGAAACCGCCGACCGCCCCCGCGCCTAAAACGGCTGAAGGAGATGCAAAGAAAAAACGCAAACGCATCAAGAAGGACCGGATCGACATTAATAATACACCCGGCATGAACGCACGCCCGGTAGCGCACCGCGACGATCGTAAGAATCGCCTGCGCAAACCCGTGAAGGTAGAAGTGAGCGAAGAAGACGTACAGAAACAAATAAAGGAAACCCTCGCCAGGCTCACCAATAAAGGAAACAAGAGCAGCAAGGGCGCAAAATACCGCCGTGACAAACGCGACGCCGCCATGCAACGCGAACATAAACTGATGGCTCAGGAGGAAGAAGAAAGCAAGATTCTTAAACTTACCGAATTTGTTACCGCCAACGACCTGGCGAACATGATGAGTATCCCCGTAACGCAGGTTATCGCAACCTGTATGAGCATAGGCATAATGGTATCCATCAACCAGCGCCTGGACGCAGAAACCATCAATATCGTAGCGGAAGAGTTCGGCTTCAAGACCGAATACGTCAGCGCGGAAGTGGTAGAAGCAATCAAAACGGACGAAGACGACAACGAAGACGACTGGGCTACCCGCCCGCCTATCGTAACCGTTATGGGCCACGTCGATCATGGTAAAACATCCCTGCTCGATAATATACGTAACGCCAACGTCATAGCCGGCGAAGCGGGAGGCATCACCCAGCATATAGGAGCATACAACGTGAAGCTGCCGCGCAGCGGACGTCGCATCACCTTCTTAGATACGCCGGGGCACGAAGCTTTTACCGCCATGCGCGCCCGCGGAGCGAAGGTGACGGATATGGCCATCATCATCGTAGCCGCAGACGATAGCGTAATGCCGCAGACGGTGGAAGCCATCAATCACGCCTCGGCGGCAGGCGTCCCCATAGTGTTTGCTATAAATAAGATAGACAAGCCCCATGCAAACCCTGAAAAGATAAAGGAAGAACTCGCTAACATGAACTATCTGGTAGAAGACTGGGGAGGCAAGTATCAAAGCCAGGAAATATCTGCAAAAAAGGGAATCGGAGTGGAGGAACTATTGGAAAAAGTATTGCTCGAAGCAGATTTGCTCGACCTGAAAGCCAATCCGAAGCTGAGGGCCACAGGTTCCATTATAGAATCCTCCTTAGACAAAGGACGCGGATATGTTTCCACTGTGCTGGTAGAGAACGGAACATTGAAAACCGGAGACATCGTACTCGCCGGCACACACTACGGAAGGGTGAAGGCTATGTTCAACGAACGAAACCAGAAGAAAGATACCGCCGGCCCCTCCGAACCGGTTCTGATACTCGGACTGAGCGGCGCCCCGCAAGCCGGCGACACCTTTAACGTACTGGAGACCGACCAGGAAGCCCGCGAGATAGCCGGTCGTCGCGAACAGTTGCAACGCGAACTCGGATTGCGCACCCAGAAACGGGTAACGCTCGACGATATAGGTCGCCGCATCGCTATCGGCAGCTTCCAGGAGCTGAACGCGATAGTAAAAGGCGATGTAGACGGCTCGGTGGAAGCGTTGTCGGATTCCCTGATCCGGCTTTCGACTAAAGAAATACAAGTTAACGTAATCCATAAAGCCGTAGGGCAGATTTCCGAGTCGGACGTAGTTCTGGCCGCCGCCTCCAATGCCATTATCATCGGCTTCCAAGTACGTCCGGCGCAACCCGCGCGCCGCTTAGCCGAAAAAGAAGGAGTTGAAATCCGGCTGTATTCCATCATCTACAACGCCATCGAAGAAGTGAAAAGCGCCATGGAAGGCATGCTCGCCCCTGAGGTAAAAGAAGAAAT
>JAIRZN010000120.1 GCA_031267205.1 Tannerellaceae bacterium
GGAACGCCCGCTGACCATTCAAATTTCAAAAACAATTATCTATTATAAAACATCTTCTTCGGTATCTTTATTATTGCGTCCGGTGCGCTGCGCGATGAGGTTGCGGTATTTCTTAACCGTTTCGTTCCAGGCAAAGACGAAGTTGTACGGTATATTACCGTGTTTGGTCGGGTCAAATTCTTCCTTGCCGTCGTGACTTGCGTAATCAAGACTTTCGGGGTCGACCACTATGTCTCCGCCTACTCCGGTAGCGATAAGCGCGGCGTCTATGACCTTAGCCATGTCGCTGTAAGCGGCGTCCATCTGCTTGCGGTAGTCCGCCAGGTTCTCTTTAGGTTTAGCGATTTCCTCCTGCGTCCTCTTTTCCCACAATGCAAGGAAAGCCTTTTCGGCGTTTTCCATCGCTTTAATCCAAGGTATGAGTTCGAGCAGATCGACGTCGGCCGCGTAAGCGTCGCCGTAGATGTCCTGAAGCAGGTTGTAGATAGAAGCCGATTCTTCGGCGTAACTGCCCTGCAGGATGTTCTTCTGGTAGGAATGCAGTAAGTTGGTCAGGTGCAAGGCCGCGTCCTTCTTGGCTGCGTCGGGGAATCCCTGGAAACTCTTGACGACTGAGTAAAGGTTCCTGAAACCATTGTCCCGCCCTTTGTCGGCGTCCTTGAGTTGGGTAGTAAAATAGCTCTTCCTGAGCGCTTGCAGGATACGGTCTACCGTCCTGTAAAGCTTCATGAACGCTTCGTAGATTTCAGTAATACCGAGCTTGCTGTCATTATACCGGTCGACATAACGCTTGTAGTAGGTATAAAACTCGAACCACTCTTCGTTCTTGAGGCGATGTTGTTGAAATCGTAGGATCTTCATCTTAGGTACGTTTTACTGTGTTAATAATTTAACGCCAAATGTACAAAAGAGTTTGACAATAGCAAATAAAAAGGCGGGAAAATTTACGTATTTCATAATTTTTTTCCCAAGCGTCCCTGCGCGCCCTGTGATTTTGTAGCTTTGGGTTGAATAATATGCCACGTTATAATGTTTTTTTCCTATTTTTGAGGCGCATAAATTAATGTATTATTATCCGTTATGAAGAAGTTTTGGAATAAAGGCGACAGCCGTCTGATAGCGGTCAACCTCCTGTTGGCGGTATTCGTTACCTGCGTAGTCGTATACGCTACGCTTAAATGGGTAGACGCATACACGCTTCACAACAAGGCCGTCATTGTGCCCGACGTAAGAGGGCTGCTTATCGGCGAGGCTGCTCCCCACCTTAGCGCCTACGGCCTCCGTTACAGCGTTATCGACTCGGTGTTCTCCAAGAGCGTCAAGCCCGGAGCTATCGTCGAGCTTCTTCCTTCGGTAGGCTCGAAGGTGAAGGAAGGGCGCATCATACTTGTCACCGTAAACGCCCTCTCGTCGGAGATGGCCTCTATTCCGGGCGTTATTGATTTATCCTTCCGCCAGGCCTACGCCCTACTGACGGCCGCAGGATTTGAATCTGTCGAGATAGAATATATTCCGGGCGCCTATAAGGACTTAGCCGCAGGCGTCGAGCTGCGCGGGCGACTGCTGGAGGAAGGGGAAATGGTGCAGCTCTCCGCCCCCCTTATCCTGAAAGTCAGCAGCGGCGCGGCGCCGTTCCCCGAAAATATCGACGAGGGGGATACTACTCTCATTGACGAGGCCCAAACTTGGTTCTGACCTATGGACGACTACTATTCGGATGATTGGGACGATGAACAGGTTGCCGAAGGGCTTTACGAGCATTTTCGCTTTACTGCCGATAAGGGCCAGGCGCTGCTGCGCGTAGATAAGTTCTTAGCCGACCGCCTGCCCAGCGGGTCCACGCGCAGCCGCGTACAGTTAGCGGCAGAAGCAGGCTGCATACTTGTGAACAGTCTTCCCGTCAAGAGCAATTACAGGGTAAAACCTTTGGACATCGTTTCCGTAGTTATGACCCGCCCCCGCCGCGAGACGGAGATCATCCCCGAAGATATACCTATACATATAATATATGAGGACGCCGACCTTCTGGTGATAAACAAACCCGCCGGCTTGGTCGTGCACCCCGGTCACGGCAACTATACGGGCACGCTCGTCAACGCCCTGGCCTATTACTTGAAGGATGATCCCTCGTTCGATCCCTCGGATCCCCGCTTAGGACTTGTTCACAGGATAGATAAAGACACGTCGGGCCTGCTTGTTATAGCCAAAAAACCGGAGGCGAAGGCCCTCCTCGCTATGCAGTTCTTCCGCAAGACAAGCCGCCGCGAGTACCGCGCCTTAGTCTGGGGCGTAGTGAGCGAAGACGAGGGCCGCATAGTGGGAAACATAGGCCGCGACCCCCGCGACCGCACGACGATGAGGGTCTTCACTGAAGGCGACGAGGGCAAGCCTGCCGCCACCAACTACCGCGTTATCGAACGCCTCGGATACGTCACCCTCCTGGAATGCCGCCTTGAGACCGGCCGCACTCACCAGATACGCGCGCACATGAAACATATCGGCCACCCTATCTTCAACGACGGGCGTTACGGCGGCGACGAGATACTCCGCGGGCGAGCCTTCAGCCGCTACCGCCAGTTTGTGCAAAACTGCTTCGCCACCTGTCCGCGCCAGGCCCTGCACGCTAAGACGCTCGGCTTCGTCCATCCGTCGACGGGCGACGATATGTTCTTCGACTCGGAATACCCTGCCGATATGGAGCAACTTATAGATAAATGGAGAACCTATGCCAACAGCAAAGAACAGTAAATATATGAGAAGAAATATAGCCGTCGTAGCCGGCGGAGACTCGTCCGAGATAGTAGTTTCACTGAAAAGCGCGCAAGGTATCTCCTCGTTCCTCGACAGGGAGAAGTACGACGTATATATTGCCATCGTCAAGCGTGATGAGTGGTACGTAATCCTGCCGTCGGGCGAACATGCGGCGATAGACAGGAATGGCTTCAGCTTCGTAGAGCATGGAATTGTCCGCAGCTTCGACTTCGCCTACATCACCATTCACGGCACGCCAGGGGAAAACGGCTTGCTGCAAGGATATTTTGAGCTGATAGGATTACCTTATTCATCGTGCAACCCAATGGTGAGCGCCTTGACTTTTAATAAATATGTATGCAATACGTACCTCCGCGCCTTTGGCGTAAGCGTAGCCCCTTCGGTACGCCTGCGCCGCGGCGAAAACAAGTCCGCAAGCGAGATAACCGGCGAACTCGGTCTGCCCCTCTTTGTAAAGCCTAACGACGGCGGCAGCAGTTTCGGCGTCACAAAAGTCAAGACGGCCGAGGCCCTGCAACCCGCCATCGAAAAAGCTTTTGCCGAAGGCGAAGAGGTGATAATCGAGCGCGCCGTAACAGGCGTCGAAGTAACCTGCGGCTGCTACAAGACACGTGAAAAGTCTGTCGTATTCCCGTTAACCGAAGTAGTGACAGGTAACGAGTTCTTCGATTTCGACGCCAAGTACAACGGTCAGTCCGACGAAATCACCCCCGCGCGCATACCCGAAGAGTGTGCGCAGGCGATACAACGCCTGACATCGGAGATCTACGACATATTGGGAGCCAAAGGTATAATCAGAATAGATTACATACTGCCCGCCGACCGCCGCCCTGTGCTGTTGGAAATAAACACGGTGCCCGGCATGACAGGCGCGAGCTTCATACCGCAGCAGGTACGCGCCGCGGGGCTGGATATAAAAGATGTTATGACTGATATAATCGACAATGAACTAATAAAATTATGAACTGATCGTATGAAAGAGGAAAGTATTGCGAAATTCGATGACATTCGCCCGCTGACGAATGACGAAGTAAGAGCGGCTATTGAAGAACTCATTGCGAGCGAAGATTTTGAACGGGCCTTTCGTTATATTAACCCGGACTTGGAATGGGGAACGTTTTCGCAACTTATGCGGACGTTCCGCACTAAGGAGGAGTTTAAATCCGTCCTGGCTTATGACGTAGTAATGATGGTCGCCAGGGCTACAACGTTCTCGTTAACCGTATCGGGCAGGAGCCGTCTGCCGAAGGGGCATATCCCTTGCACATTCATATCCAACCACAGGGACATCGTCCTTGATGCTGCATTCCTAAACGTTATGCTCTACGACGTCGGCTATGGAATGACGCAGGTAGCAATCGGCGACAACCTCCTCATCAGTCCATGGATAGAAACACTTGTGAGGCTCAACAACAGTTTTATCGTAAAGCGCAGCGTTACAGGGCGGCAACAGTTAGAAGCGAGCGCCCTATTGTCGGCATACATTCACCACACGATAAAGGAAACCCGTGAATCGGTATGGATAGCGCAGAGGGAAGGCCGCGCTAAGGACTCGGACGACAAGACTCAGAGCAGCATCCTCAAGATGTTGAATATGGGCGGTGACAAGGACATTGTATCGAACCTGATGGAATTGGATATTGTGCCTGTCGCCATATCGTATGAATTTGACCCGTGCGACTATCTCAAAGCTAAAGAATTCCAGCAAAAACGCGATACGCCCGACTTCGTAAAGAGTAAGCGCGACGACCTGCTTAATATGGAGACCGGCATTCTGAACAACAAAGGGCGCGTGCACTTCACGATAGGCTCCCCTATCAATCCGCAACTCTCCCGCATAGACGCTTCTATGGATAAGAACGAGCTATATTCACGCATAGCAGCCATAATAGATAAGGAGATATACAAACATTACAGGTTCTACCCCTGTAATTACGTGGCCTACGATATGCTGACGCACACAGGACGCTTCAGCAGCAACTATGGTCTGAAGGACAGGCGACGGTTCGAGGCCTACCTGCAAGGCCAGATCGACAAAATAATATTCCCCGGCAAGGATGAGGACTATTTGCGCGCCAAAATATTGGAGATGTACGCTAATCCGCTGAAGAACCATCTTATGAATAATCCCGCCCAATGACCGCGCCGGATGCTCCGGCTCTTGAAATACGACAGACGGCCGACGGTAGCCATACCCTGTTCGTCCCCTCAATGAACGAACACTACCATTCGGTCAACGGCGCCATACAGGAATCTATGCACGTCTTTATCCGTGCAGGCTTATGCCGCCTTACAAAAGAGAGTATACGAGTATTGGAGGTCGGCTTCGGCACGGGCCTGAATGCACTGCTCACGTTGTTGGAAGCCGAGAGAAGGGAAAAACTAAGTATCGAGTACCACGCCGTAGAACTTTATCCGCTACCGGCAAGCCTGACGTCCGGGCTCAATTATGCCGAACAGCTATGTCCGGGGCGCGAGGAGCTGTTTGCCTCCCTGCACGCCGCACCCTGGGGAGAATACGCCCGCATAACCCCCAACTTCCTACTTCATAAAATAAAGGGAGACTGCAATTGCTGCGAACTTCCCTTCTCAATTGACCTGCTGTACTTCGACGCCTTCGCTCCCGACAAGCAACCGGAGATGTGGAACCGGTCGCTGTTCGACGCCTTATACGCCCGCATGTCGGACGGCGGCCTCCTGACGACGTATTGCGCTAAGGGGGAGGTGCGGCGTATGATGCAGAAGGCCGGATATTCGGTTGAAAGAATACCCGGCCCTCTCGGAAAGCGTGAAATGCTTCGCGCAAGTTGCTATCCGAGCAATGCGTCTATCTTTTCGACAAAGGTAGAGCGTTGAGCCGCCCCGACTACTTTATCCACCATCTCTCCTCCTTTGAAGAAAAGTATAGTAGGGATGTTCCTCACTCCAAAGAGCGCTACTGTGTCGTTGTTGCTGTCGACATCAAGTTTGCCGATAGTAACACGGTCGTCATACATCTCGGCAAGCTCGTCAATGATAGGAGCTATCATCCGGCAAGGACCGCACCATTCTGCCCAAAAGTCTATAACCAAAGGCTTCTCCGATTTGAGTAATTCTTCAAAATTACTGTCTGTTACTTCTAATGCCATAACTATTATTATTAATTGATTTTAAATTCTATGCATTCGTGCCCTTCCAGGAACTCTACCAGCTCCCTCGTCACGCTCAGCCGTATATTCTGGGAGAACAGGTCGAGAGACAGGTTGTATTCGCCGTCCGTCACTTTGAAGTACAATAGGCACTGTCCCGGATTGTTCTTTATAAGTACAGACAACTCGTTGATAGCCGGCTCGTCCAGCCCGTCGATGGGGATGGTAATATTTATCTTTCCAATCATTTTGTCCCTCTCTTCCGTCAACAAGCGGATGGAAGAGATGTGCAGGTCGACTTCCCCCTCTTTCCAGCGGTGCGATTCCACACGCGCTGTTATGAGCAGGTACATACCTATTCTGAAGAACTTGCCGTACTCCACGTATTCTTTCCCGAAAAGAGCAATCTCGGCGTTACCCGTGAAGTCTTCTATCTTCATCACGCCGTAGGGATTTCCTTTCTTTGTCATTCCCTCCCGCGCATCGGTGACGATACCGCCCACTAATATCTCCCGCCCCTGCAGTTTGTCGAGATCATTCAGTTCTGCGACGCCTGTATTACATGCGTAGGTTAATATAATACGGTATTCGTCCAACGGATGTGCGGACAAATATATCCCGATGAGTTCCTTTTCCTTATTAAGTCTTTCCAAATCGCTCCAGCGGTCGTATGGCGGGATTTCCGGTTTCAATATAGTAGCGAAACATTCGTCACCGAACAGGGAGTTGGTTGCAGATGCTTTGTCTATCTGATATTTGTTGCCGTAGCGTATTAGCGTTTCAAGAAACAGTTCGCCCCGTCCCCCGTCGGTAAAGAATTGTTCACGGCGTATGTCGAAATTATCAAAGGCTCCGGCTAAGGCCATAGCTTCGATGCTCTTCTTGTTGCAGGCCGCAAGGTTTATACGTTCTATGAAATCAAATATGTCTTTGTAGGCTCCGTTTTTGCGGCGTTCCTCGATAATATTTACGACGGCCGATTCGCCTACTCCCTTAACTGCACCCAAACCGAAACGTATATCTCCCGCTTTGTTTACACTAAACTTAAGGATCGACTCGTTTACGTCCGGCCCAAGCACCTGGATGCCCATCGCCTTGCATTCGTCCATAAACTTGGTGATTTCCGTGATATTGGACAAGTTCCGGCTAAGCACCGCCGCCATATATTCGGAGCGGAAGTTAGCCTTTAGGTAAGCCGTTTGGTATGCCACCCATGAATAGCACGTCGCGTGGCTCTTGTTGAAGGCGTAGGATGCAAACTTTTCCCAGTCCGCCCATATTTTATTAAGCGTCTTTTCCTCGTGCCCGTTAGCTTTGCCGCCTGATAGGAACTTCTCTTTCATCTCCTTCATTTTGTCGATGAGTTTCTTCCCCATAGCTTTGCGCAACGCATCGCTTTCGCCGCGCGTAAACCCTGCCAAAAGCCGCGACAACAACATCACTTGTTCCTGGTATACTGTTATGCCGTAGGTATCCTTGAGGTAACGTTCCATCTCAGGGATGTCGTATGTTATCTCTTCCCTTCCGTGTTTACGGGCGATAAAGGAAGGAATATAGTCCATAGGGCCCGGTCGATAGAGGGCGTTCATCGCTATCAGGTCTTCAAACTTACTGGGCTGAAGCTCTTTCAGGTATTTCTGCATACCGGCGGATTCAAACTGGAAAGTACCGGTAGTTTTTCCCTGGCAGTATAGTTCAAACGTCTTAGTATCTTCCATGTCCGGGCGGTTGATGTCGATCTTTCGCCCCGTTGTCAGGAAAACATTGTCGATGGCTTCCTTGATGATGGAAAGCGTTTTCAGACCGAGGAAGTCCATCTTGATCAGACCGGTTTCTTCGATTACCGAGCCTTCGTATTGCGTTACTAATATCTCTTCGTTTGTATCCTTGTCTTTGGCTGTACTTACAGGCACTATGTCCGAAATGTTATCTTTCCCGATGATAATTCCACAGGCGTGTACGCCTGTATTGCGCACATTGCCCTCCAGCATTTGCGCGTACTTCAGCGTTTCACGCACATTTACATCCTGTGATGACGCGGCCGCCTTCAACTCCGGCACATAGTCGATGGCCGTTTTAAGGCTCAGCTTTTTCCCATCTGGAATCTTGTCGGGGACTAATTTGGCGAGACGATTCGACTCCGCCAGGGGAAGCTTTTGAACGCGCGCTACGTCCTTGATGGCCGATTTAGTCGCCATGGTGCCGTATGTAATGATGTGCGCCACTTTTTCCCTGCCGTACTTGTCGATTACGTAATCAAGCACACGGTTTCTCCCGTCATCATCGAAGTCGACGTCTATATCGGGCATTGATATACGGTCTGGATTGAGGAAACGCTCAAACAGCAGGTCGTATTTTATCGGATCAATGTCGGTAATGCCCAAACAATAGGCTACAACCGAGCCGGCAGCCGAACCTCGTCCGGGCCCGACAGCTACATTCATCCTGCGCGCTTCCGCAATAAAGTCCTGCACAATCAGGAAGTAACCGGGGAATCCCATTCGTTTGACGGTGCTAAGCTCGAAGTCGATACGTTCGGCCACTTCCTCCGAGAAAGGTTCGCCGTACTTTACTTTAGCTCCCTCGCAGGTGAGATAGCGTAGGTAATCGTCGGCATTATCATATTCGGAAGGGATTGGGAAGTCAGGCATCAACGGTTTATTGTCTATCGAATAGAACTCCACCTTGTCGGCTATCTCCAGCGTATTGCTTAACGCTTCGGGGATGTCGGCATAGATGCGGTTCATCTCCTCCGTTGTTTTCATCCATTCCTGCTTGCTGTAACGCATACGGGAAGGATCGTCGAGGTCTTTACCGGTGCTGAGGCATATGAGGCGGTCATGCGCCTCGGCATCTTCTTCGTTTACGAAATGTACGTCGTTGGTAGCTATAAGCTTGATGTCGTGTTTGCGCGCCAGCGAGATCAGTTCTTTGTTTACTTCCTGTTGTTTGGTATAGGTTGAGCGGTCGGCCTTCGGGTTGTTGGTCTGATGCCTCTGAAGTTCCAGGTAGTAATCTTTGCCGAATAGGTTTTTAAACCACAGTATCGACTCTTCCGCCTTCTTCACCTGTCCGTTTAGTATATGCCGCGGGACTTCTCCTCCCAGACAGGCCGAACACACGATCAGGCCTTCGTGATACTTCTCCAGCAACTCCTTGTCGATGCGCGGACGCCCGTAGAAGCCTTCCGTCCATCCGAGCGATACCATCTTTATGAGGTTTTTATAGCCCTGGAGCGATTTGGCAAGCACGATCAGGTGCCATCCGCTCAGGTCTTCCTTCCCTTCCTTGCTGAAACGCCCGTTACGGGCGCAGTAACACTCGCACCCGATGATGGGCTTAAACAGGGACGACTTACACTCCTCGATTTTGTCGGATAGCTTCTTCATTCGCGCCAGCTCTTCTTCCGAAGGAGTCGATTTGTCGTTCAGGGCATTCAGTTCATTCTCGCAATCTTTTATTACGGCGGAGTACTTGCTGTTCTTCTTGTGGACTTTGTTGTAAAACTCTTTAATCCCAAACATATTGCCATGGTCGGTAACAGCAATAGCGCGCATCCCGTCATTCTGCGCCTTCGCGATCAAGGCCTCAATAGAGGCCTGACCGTCAAGCAACGAATATTGCGTATGAACGTGAAGATGTATAAACGGATTCATCCTTTAGATTCTTTAATACCGGTAGTGTTCGGCTTTATACGGGCCATCGACCGGTACGCCGATATAATCGGCTTGCTCCCGGGTGAGCTTGGTGAGCTTCACGCCTATGCGTTCCAGATGCAGGCGGGCTACTTCTTCGTCCAAGTATTTAGGCAAGCGGTAGACGCCGATCTCATACGGCTTCCGCCACAGGTCTATCTGCGCCAGCACCTGGTTGGTGAAGGAGTTGCTCATGACAAACGAAGGATGACCGGTGGCGCATCCGAGATTTACCAGACGTCCTTCGGCCAGCAGGAATATGCTATGCCCGTCGGGAAAGGTATATTTGTCTACCTGCGGTTTGATGTTGGTATGACGGATGCCGGGGTAATTGACTAAGTTGTCTACCTGTATTTCATTGTCGAAGTGCCCTATGTTGCAGATGATAGCCTGGTCTTTCATACGGCTTATATGTTCGATGGCGATAACATCGCGGTTGCCGGTGGTGGTGACAAAGATATTGCCTTCACTTACGGCTTCTTCCATCGTTGTCACTTCAAAGCCTTCCATTGCGGCTTGCAACGCGCATATCGGGTCTATTTCCGTAACTAATACACGTGCGCCGTATGAGCGCATGGAGTGAGAGCAACCTTTGCCGACGTCGCCGTATCCGGCTACTACCACAACCTTGCCGGCTATCATTACGTCCGTAGCGCGTTTGATGCCGTCGGCCAGCGATTCGCGGCATCCGTAGAGATTGTCGAACTTCGACTTCGTGACCGAGTCGTTTACATTGATGGCCGGAGTGAGCAACTCGCCCTTTTCCATCATTTGATAAAGGCGATGCACGCCCGTCGTCGTTTCTTCCGATACGCCTTTCATCTCTTCTACCGTATTATGCCAGCGCCTGACGTCCTCGTCCAGGATGCGGCGGAGTGTGTCGAGTATAACCTGTTCTTCGTGATTGCCACCTTTGCGGTTTAGGGTTTCGGCATTGTTCTCCGCCTTATAGCCCCAATGGACAAGCAGGGATGCGTCGCCTCCATCGTCTACGATAGTATGCGGGCCTTTTCCTCCGGGAAAACGAAGAGCCATATCGGTACACCACCAGTATTCTTCCAGCGATTCGCCTTTCCAGGCAAACACAGGCACGCCGGCTGCGGCTATGGCTGCGGCGGCATGGTCTTGCGTAGAGAAGATGTTACAACTCGCCCAGCGAACGTCTGCTCCCAAAGCAACTAATGTTTCGATTAACACTGCGGTCTGAATCGTCATGTGCAGCGAGCCGGTTATACGCGCACCCTTAAGCGGCTGTTCCGAGGCGTACTTCCTGCGAAGAGCCTTCAATCCCGGCATTTCGTGCTCAGCTATCTCGATTTCTTTCCTCCCGAAATCAGCCAAGTTCATATCCGCCACTTTGTAGGACGGATTAGTTGATAGTAATTCTGACATAAAAATATAACGTTGTATGTTTATTCTGCAAATATAAGCGGATAAATGCAAACAAAGCGCATGTTTCAGTCGCTCTTTTGCTTTATTTTCTTCCAGTATTCCGACACGGAGCTCTTGACCTCTTTGTGCAGCAGCAGTATACCGACCAGATTGGGGAGGGTCATAAGAGCGATCGTTATCCCCGAAAGCGTCCATATGATCGTCGTGTCCGTAAAGGATGCAAGGAAGAAGGCCAACACATATATAATATGGTAATAACGTACATACTTGCTGCCCCACAGGTAGGTCACAGCCCTGTCGCCGTAGTACGACCAGGCCACCGACGTAGTGAAGGCGAACAACAACAACGCCAGCGGAATGACGTATTTGCCCATATCGCCCAGCAATCCTTTCCTGAACGCCTCGGTAGACAGTGGCGCCGAGTGAAGCAACGATTTGCCGTTGACGGTTATCTTCTCAGCCATTGACGCAAAGGCCACCCTGCCGTTATTGACGGGCAACTCGCCGCTGAACAGGGCCTCGCCGTCCTTGACCGTCACATCGTCGGCAAACGAACGGGCATGCACGAAGGTAACATTGCCGCCCACCTGCCGACCGGCCTCAAAGGTTAGTTTACCGGTAAAAAGCGGCAAATCAAGCTTCCGAAGGATATAACCCGACACTTTCTCCCTGTCCGCCTCGTCATCCTCGTCGTACAGGCCGTCAAGCACGATAAGGTCGGACTGCTGGAACCGGTTCTCGTACTTCTCCGTCCACGCCCCAGAGGAAAGAAGCGTCAAACCTGTAAAGAAACATATGATAATCGTATCTATAAACGGCTCCAGCAAAGCCACCATACCTTCGGACACAGGCTCTTGCGTCCGGGCGGCCGCATGAGCGATAGGCGCCGAGCCTTGACCTGCTTCGTTGGAGAACAGGCCTCGGTTGACGCCGCGGTTAAAGGCGAAGGCCATCGTCGCACCAAGAAACCCTCCCGTCGCCGCCGTTCCGTTAAACACATCCCCGAAAATAGCCGCAACAGACGGTATTATGTTCTCATAATTATACGCCAACACACTCAACGCCCCCAGCACGTATACTATCGACATGAAAGGCACAAGCTTCTCCGAAACCTTCGCAATCCGCTTTATGCCGCCTATTATGATCAAAGCCAGCAACACAGCCAACACCGCACCCGTTATATAATGACTGATGCCAAAGGAGGCGAACATAGCGTTGGAGATACTGTTGACCTGCGGAAGGCTACCCGTCCCAAAGGATGAAAAAATCGTAGCCACAGCGAATAACGCAGCCAGATGCCGCATCCTCAGGCGGTTCTTCATGTAATACATCGGGCCGCCCGACACCGAACCGTCGGCGGCCAACTCGCGATACTTATGCGAAAGGGTAACCTCGACCAACTTCGTCGTCATACCGACAAAAGCCGTGACCAACATCCAGAAGATAGCCGACGGCCCCCCCAAATGAATCGCCAGCGCAACACCCGCAATATTCCCCGTGCCGATAGTACCCGACAGAGCCGTCGACAAAGCCTGGAAATGCGTAGTATCGCCCACATGCTTCTCGTTATCATACTTCCCGCTCAATATCCTGATAGAATGGCGGAAGAAACGTATCTGCGGAAACTTCAGATAGATGGTATAAAAGATACCCGTGCCCAACAGTAAAAAAACAAACCATTGCGAACCTCCGAAGTTGGAATCAACGAAGGACAAGAGGTCATTTAACTTTTGCATATTGATATAATTATTAAAAAAACAGGTGACAGCCTTTCCCCGGCAAACATCCACGCGAATTTCACCCCCCAAAAAGCAACGCCAAAGGTACAAATAAACCATGAATCCATCAACCGTAGACGCCCGCCGTCCACACCCGCGAACCAAGCAATTCGCGCTTGCTCTATAAGAATAATTTGGGCGTGCCCCCCTGCGGGGGTCGGGCTATCCGCTGCAAGTCCTCGCTCGCTGCGCTCGTTCCGGGCTTTCCGCTACTATCCCTCACGCAAAGAGCCTTAGCGATACGGCCGCCCCATACGCAAGCGCCCCCCCCAACGAATAAACCCAAAATGTCTATTAGAAAGACGAACATTTGTTAACTATTATTCTAATGGACATTTTGGGATAAAACCGGCAAAAGAACATTTTTCAGAAAACCCCAAAAGCACTCCATTTGTTAAAGAATATTTTTTAAAAAGGACAAAAAGCACTCGTTTGGTTAAAGAACATTTTTCACCCTCCCCCAAAAAAAACGAAGTAGTTTAGAAAAAAAGAATCCCCCGGAAAGCAAAAAACGCAATGCCGAAGGCACAAGAACAAAAAGTCCGCGCCAGCCAAAACCTAATTCAAGAAAAACAAAAAAAATACCACCAACCTCAGTAGAGACCTTTCGCCGGCATTTTTCTGTATGTTTTGCACTACAACAAGCGGAGCATCATTGTAATCATCGGACAGACCCTAACTAAACGGCATTGCGGGAGATATGTGAAATTTGCGAAGGAGCGATCTATGGCTTCTTCTTTTTTTTATGGTTTGAGCACGAGGCCACGACTTCTTTTGCCATCCATTTTTATGACTGATGGCGTATCAAACCTTACGTGGCGCAGGTATGCGGTCTCTTCGATGGCCGGTTGGGCATTGAGGAAGGCTTCGTCGTAGTATCCGTCGT
>JAIRZN010000185.1 GCA_031267205.1 Tannerellaceae bacterium
CCTTCAAAAAGTTCTGGTGGAGCTTTTGCTTTTTAGCAAAACCTTCAAAAAGTTCCGGTGGAGCTTTTGCTTTTTAGCAAAACCTCGCACAAACTTTGTTAAATTGTTTTTTGTTTTATATTAAACGGGCCGAAACTCCTTTGTAGCTTCTGCTTTTTAGCAATTTGTACGCGGGGAGGCGGTGTTGTTTAGGAAAAGGGGCGGCTCAATCGGGAGAGCTACGGCTTGGGATGTTGCGAAACGCCGTCGATGCTTTCCCGAAGGGGAAAAAAAGATTGGGGCGCGCGGTGTTACAAAAGTTCTTTTGGAGGTCGCGCTTGGAAAATCTGCCGCCGGTCGGGCTAATGATGATACCATATACTATAATATATGTATGCTAACGGTGCGCGTGCGGTTACTTTTTGCGCTATCCGCTTACGGCTTGCCACGGGGGAAAGCGCCGCGAAGATGCCTGCAAGCCATGATTCGTTGGCTGCAGACCTTAATACCTCGCGCGTCTTCAATGAAACGGCAGGTACGGTATGGCGCGAAATCAGTTTGAAGCTTAGAAAAAATACCCTACATTTGCGGCACATAATCAACTTTATAATAATTAATACAATGAGCGCGCAAACTCCTTTCCTGGTATTTTCAGGGGGCCATTCCCGGTATTTGGCAGAGAAAATCTGCAACAGTCTTGCCTGTCCGTTAGGGCAGATGAATACGCAGCATTACGCAGACGGCGAGTTTTCCGTATCTTACGAGGAATCCATACGCGGGCGCGATGTTTTCCTCGTTCAGTCCACATTCCCGAACGCCGACAACCTAATGGAGCTGCTCCTGATGATCGACGCGGCCAAGCGCGCTTCTGCGCATTCAATAATAGCCGTCATCCCGTATTTCGGCTGGGCGCGTCAGGACAGGAAGGACAAGCCGCGCGTGTCTATTGCGGCCAAACTCATTGCCGATATGCTAAGCACGGCCGGCATCGACAGGCTTATAACGATGGATCTTCACGCGGACCAGATACAAGGTTTTTTCAACGTTCCGGTCGATCACCTGTATGCATCCTCCGTTTTCTTAGAATACATCAAAAGAGAGCTTCCGCTGGATAACTTGGTGATTGCCACGCCCGACGTCGGCGGCACCAAGCGCGCCAGCAGCTATTCCAAGTACCTGAGGATTCCTATGGTGATATGCCATAAATCCCGCCTTCGGGCCAACGAGGTGGCGGAAATGCGTATAATCGGCGACGTGGAAGGGCAGGATGTATTGTTGGTTGACGACATTGTCGACACGGCGGGCACGATTACAAAGGCTGCCGACCTGATGATGTCTAACGGCGCCAAATCGGTGCGCGCCATAACGAGCCACGCCGTCATGTCCGACCCAGCGTCCATGCGCGTAGACCAATCGTCGCTGACCGAAATCATTTTCACCGATTCCATTCCTTATTCCAAGAAATGCAACAAAGTTAAGATCCTATCTATTGCCGATATGTTTGCGGAAGCAATCCGGAGGGTCTGTAACGACGAGTCGATAAGCTCGCTTTACGTTATAAAGTAGGTTTGTTCCTTTTCAGTTCGCTGGCTATATCGCGGTGGTATTGCGCCCGCTTTCTGTTACCGGCGCAAGCGTATGCTTCGGCGAGGCGTTCGTGCGCGGCTGCATCGCCGGCTTTGATGGCGACGGCCTTGTCGAGGTCGGCCACCGCCTCCTCGTAATACTTGAGCGTCAGCAAGCATACGCCCCTGTTGTAACGTGTCTTGAAAGAGTTAGGGCTTAGCCTTACCGCCTCGTTAAAGCATTCCTGTGCAGCGTGAAGCTCGGCTTGATCCATGAGCGCCATCCCTTTTCTCAGCCAAGCGTTGACGAAGGAAGGATTTAGCTTCAGGGCCTTGTCGAAGTTACGTATAGCCGCGTTCCGGTCGCCGATAGAGGCAATGCATTCATTTCCCATGAGGAAATACTCGCGCGCGTATATTTTTTGGAGCTCCTGCTGCTTGGATAGATCCTCCCGCAGCTTTTTTATCTCCTTCTCCTGTTTATTTATGAGCAGCAGTTTCATTCTCAGCAGCCGTTGTACGGAGGGGTTGGACAATTCGTTCCGCTTGCCGACGGCCGCCGCAAAGGCTTCGACGGCTCCGGGCATATCCTTTTGGTTGAACGAGCGCGCCGCCTTTGCGTATAACATCTCCGCTTCGCTATTGTGTATGGCCGCCTCTATCATCCTTTTGTCGTTGAATTTCCGGCTGAAGTCGACGATTTCCTTGCGTATGAATATATCGCGCGCCGTGATCTTCCCTTTCAGCGCAATGCCCTCCAGCGAGGCACAACGGCTGAGTGCCACGTAAGTTTGCCCACCGGTGAAGACGCCTCCCGTCAGATCAATCACCACACGGCTAAAAGTCAAGCCCTGGCTCTTGTGTACTGTAATAGCCCACGCCAGGCGAAGCGGGAGTTGCCTGAATGAGCCTATTACCTCTTCCTCTATCCGTTTTTCCTTTTCGTTGTATTTGTACTTGTAGTATTTCCACTGTGTCTGCTCGACGCAATGTTCCTCGCCGTTCTCGAGCAGCACTCGCACCTTGCCCTCGTCATCAATGCCCGAAACCATGCCTATTGTGCCGTTCACCCATCGCCGGTTGTGGTCGTTGTCGATAAAAATGACCTGCGCACGTTCTTTTATAGACAGGTAGAGCTGTGTCGGCAGATGTGATTCGGGAAACTCGCCCTCTATCGTTCCCTTACATAGCAATTCCTCGCCGGGCAGTTCTTTAAGCTTTTCTTCATTGATATAATCCACGTGATCGCGTCGTGTGGCGAGTGTGACATACATATCTTCGTCCTTGGGGACAAACGAAGGGAAATAGCGAGCGTTGAGCCTCTCCAAGTCGTCCTTGGAAGGCGTGTTATTGCGTATTTTGTCGAGGATATTTATAAAAGCAGGGTCCGTTTGCCTGTAAACTTTTTGCAGTTCCACAGGCACCAGATTTATCTCCTTAAACACGTGAGCAGAGAAGAAAAAAGGGCTGGCGTAGAAAAGGCTCATTATATCCTTCTGGTCGCCCGGCACAATAGGCTCCAATTGATAGACATCGCCTAC
>JAIRZN010000037.1 GCA_031267205.1 Tannerellaceae bacterium
CAGGGCGCGGTCAATGGCCGGGTGCGGGCGTCGAGTTTTGTGTATTCCTTCTTGAGGATGTAGAGGAAGTTTTCGGCGATAGACGGAAAAATGTTCAGGGCAACCATCAGTATCCGGCGGCGATAGCGGCTTGTGTGCGGATTAAGGGAAGGTGAGTGTGAAAGTTGTTTCCGTAGGAGAGCTTTTCATGGTGATGCCGCCGCCGGAGAGACGCATTATCTGGCGGGAGATGGAGAGGCCTATCCCGCTGCCGCCTTCCTTGGTGGTGTAGAAGGGGACGAAGATATGTTCGGCTTCGGCGGGGGGTATGGGGGGGCCGTTATTAGTTATTTCCATTACGACAGCCTCAGAGTCGTTGCAGCAGGCTTTTATTGATATACGCCCGTCGGGACGGTCGGCGCCGATGGCCTGAACGGCGTTTCGGAGGAGGTTGAGGACGACCTGGCTGACTAAGTTCTCGTCGGCGTAAAGGATAAGCCCTGAGTCTATGTCGTGGGTGATGTCGATGTTCGGATAATCGTTTTGATGCCTTGTCAGGCGTATCATGCGGAGGGCGAATTTATCGAGGTAAAAGAGCGAAGGGGAGGGTTGAGGTATATGGGTGAACTTGCGGTATGATTCGACGAATGACATCAGATGCCGACCGGTCATGCCGATTGTTTCAAGCCCGTTGCGCAGGTCTTCACCCGCATCGCCATGTATGGACAGCAGAGTGTTGCTGAGCGAGGTTATTGGAGTGATGCCGTTCATTATCTCGTGCGTGAGCACTCGCGTGAGGCGTATCCAGGAATCTATTTCCTTGTCGTCAAGTTCGCTGTTGATGTCGCTCAGCGCGAGTATGCGGACGGGCTTATCCCTCAGGGCGGTTTCCGACACCCGCACGGACAGGCGCACCGTGCCTCGTTCGTTGGTGAAGCTTATCTGTTGCCTGCCGCCGGGGCGTACCGTGGCGAAGAACTCCTCTATGCCCTGACCGAGCTGCCTAAGTTGCCGGATATGCGTCAGGACGGGTAGACCTATCAGGCGTAGCGCCCCGTTGTTGGTCTGGCGGATGTATCCGGCTTCGTCGACAACCATTATGCCTGTGGTGATGCTGTTGAGGATCAGTTCGTAGTATCGCTCCTTCCTGATGGCGTCGGCCTTAGCCTTGAAGAGTATCCGTATGATACGGTTGAGAGAGGTGTTGACTAAGCGGTCGTTCGACGAGCGTCCGTTTTCGGCATACCTGATGGCATGGTCGGCATTGTCTATGGCGTCGAACATAAAGGCTATCTTCTGCGCATTGCGGCGGAATATCTTACGCACGGAGCCAAGCGATGAAAGCAACGCAACGAGCGTCACACCGGCCGGCCAGTATTTCTGCTCCACAGCAAGAACCGTCGTCGCCGCCGTCAGCAAGACAATCAAGGCGAGACGGAAGCCGAGCGTATTATAAAAGGTATCCTTCACAACTCGTAGCGTTTTATCTTATTATATAATGTCTGGCGCGATATGCCCAATTGCGCCGCCACGAGCGAGAGGTTGCCCTTATGGGTATTCATGGCGTTGCGAATCATATTGTATTCCATCTCCTCAAGGGTCGTCGATTCATTCGACGGCTGAGCCGCATCCTTTTTGGCGGGGAAATCGAAGGAGGAGGCCTCTATCGTGTCGCCGTCGGATATGATGACGGCCTTTTCGATCGTGTGCTGCAACTCGCGTATGTTGCCGTACCAGGACTGGGCCGCGAGCAGTTCGATTGCGGTATCCGACAGCCTCAGCGCCGGCTTGCCGTAGGCGGCGGCATAGCGCGCCAGGAACACGGCGGACAGGGGTGCAATGTCGCCGGGACGTTTGCGTAGCGGAGGTATCTCAAGGCGTATGGTGTTTATGCGATAGAGGAGGTCTTCGCGGAAGAGCGAACGGTCGACCATCTGTTGCAGGTCTTTATTCGTTGCCGACACGAGGCGGATGTCTACCTCTATCGGAGAGTTGCTTCCAACCCTGACTATGCTGCGGTTCTGGAGCGCGGCGAGCAGTTTGGCTTGCAGGTGAAAGGGGAGATTGCCTATCTCGTCGAGGAATAGCGTCCCACCGTTGGCCGCTTCAAACTTGCCGGCGCGGGCGGCGCGGGCGTCTGTGAAGGCTCCCTTCACGTGACCGAAGAGTTCGCTCTCGAACAAAGTCTCGGTAATGGCTCCCATATCTACTGCCACCATCGGACAGCCGCGCCTGTTCGACAGGGCATGTATCTCGCGAGCAAGCAACTCCTTGCCCGTGCCGTTTTCGCCGGTGAGAAGTATGTTGGCGTCCGTGCACGACACCTTTTCGACTAAGGAGCGCAACTGCCTCATGCCTTCCGAATCGCCCCAGTACATGCCGCCGCCGGTCGTAGCCGCTAACGTTGCCGATGCTTGGCGGGGGGATGTGTACTTGAGCAGTGTCTCCACCATTCGGTCGTTATCCCAAGGCTTGACGATAAAGTCCGACGCCCCTTCCTTGATACCTCTCACGGCAAGGCCTATGTCGGCGTATGCGGTAAAGAGGATAACAGGCAGATTGGGATAGCGGGACTTTATCTCCGAAAGCCAGAAGAGGCCCTCGTTACCTGTATTGATGCCGGCCGAGAAGTTCATGTCAAGCAGTACAACGTCGGCCTTTTCCTCCCTTATGGCATTGATCACCGTATTGGGCGAAGAGAGGGTTATCACCCTGCCGAAGTATCTTCCAAGCAGCATCTTGACGGCCACTAAGATAGACGGGTTATCATCGACGACTATTATCGTTTTCATCTGTTCTTCAGGGAATGTATGTGCGTAGAGTCGGGTATATAAAAGGAAGAGGGGCGGGCGGTATCATTGACGCCGCCCGTCCCCCTGCAGAGGTATGCTTATCAGTATCCAAAGATCTCTTCCTGCTTGAGCAACGTCACCTTGCCGAGTCGCTGCAAGGCCTGCATATCTAAGTCTTTCGTATCGCCGAGGATGCAGTAAGTAAACGGCTTGTCCTTCACGTACTGCTGCTGGAAGGCCTTCACGTCGCCTAAGGTCAGCGCCGGAACCTTCTCGAACTGCTCGCGGCGCAAGTCGGTATCGTAGCCGAACTCTTTAGCGCTAAGATATGTCCAGAGAATGTCGTCGCGCAATATACGCTCCGTCCTTATATCCGTCAGGAAGCTCTCCTTAGCTATGCCGAAGGCTTTCTCGGATTCGGGCATATCGTTGAGTATGTCAAGGAAAGCGCCGGTGGCGTCCTTGAGCTTATCGTTCTGCGTAGCGATAAATGTCTGGAGGTAATACGCGCGATCGGGTTTGCCGGGACGTTGATAGCCCGCCCTTGCGCTGTAAGCTAAGCCCCTTGCCTCGCGCATTTCCTGGAACACTATGCTGTTCATACTGCCGCCGAAATATGTGTTGTACATCGTGCGTATCACTTCGATGCCTTTGTCGAAGCCGCCGCCCTTGTGCATCATCGCCATATAGATCTGCTTTGCGTCGTAATGCGCAAGGAGCACTTTATTCTCCGTCGTCTCCTGTTCAACGAAGGGCTTTGGCTGAGGTACGGGCTTTAGGGCCGACGCTACGGCATGGCCGGCGTTGAGCGCGTCTGTTATCTTCGCCTCAGCGAGCGGGCCGTAATAGAGTACGGTATGCTCGAAGCCCTTCAGACCTTTGACCGTATTGACGAGGTCTTCGGGGTTCATGGCCCTAAGCTCGGCTTCAGTCAGTATATTAGTAGCGGGAGATACAGGCCCCCATATGGCATAATTGCTCAGTGCGCTGAAGTTGGCCTGCTGGCTCGACTTGGCATCGACACGACTCTTAAGTATATCGTTCACAAGATTGTCATACGTCTCGCGGTCGGCTTTCGAATCGGCCAGACGTTCTTCGAGTATCGCGAGAGCCCTGTCGAAGTTATCGCTCAGACCGCTGACATAAACATATACCCTGTCGTTCGTAGCCTGCACTCCGAACGAGCAGGCCAGCTTGTACAGCTCGCTGTTTATCTCCTCAGCCGTGCGCGACGAGGTGCCTAAGTAGTCAAGGTAGCTGAAGGCCGTCCCCAAGGTCTTGTCATGATTGTTCCCCATCTCGTAGACGTAATAGAGCGAGAATATCGGGTTCGTAGTATTCTGCTTGTACAGCAGGGGAAGGCTACCATTAACGGTCAGCTTCGACATGTCGCGGTCGTAGTCGATAAACACAGGCTCTATCGGCTTCAGCTCGCGTTCGCGTACGGATCTAAGGAACGCGCTCTCGTTATCCCTGTTCGCGGATACGGGCGTTATCGACGGCTTGTCTATCTTTACGTCGTCGGGCTTGCCCTGACGCTTGTAGACTATAACGTAGTTGTCGTTATAATACTTCCGGCAAAAATCCATCACATCCTGCTTCGTCAGCCTGGACTGGAGGTCTATCTTGTTCACTACATCTTTCCACTCGGAACCGTTGATAAAGGCGTCCAGCATTATATCTGCGGCATACTGATACTCCTGCTGCTGCATGTAGCGTTCGAACTTGAAGTTGTTTATCACGGCCTGAAGCAGCTCGTCGTCGAACTCGCCGTTACGCAGCAGTTCGATTTGTCCGAGCAGCAAGTCGCGCACTTCCTCAAGCGTCTGCCCTTCCTTAGGCGTGCCGTACAGCATGAATATACTGTAATCGGTCAATGTGCTCGTACCGCTGCCGGCGGCAAGCGCCTTCTGCTTCTGCACCAAGTTGAGGTCTATCAACCCCGCCTTGCCGTTAGTAAGGAGGTAGTCGACAAATTCCATGACGGCGGCATCGCGCGTATTACCTCCGGGAAGGCGGTACGCTATCGCCAGGTTCTCAGCCTCAAGGCCTATGACTTCCTTGACGACAGGCTCCGTGATCGGCTGCTCCGGCGAGGTCTTCAGCACAGGCAATTCTTTTGCCGCAAAGCCGCCGAAATACTTGTCGATCGTCCGTATCGTCTCATCCGGATCAAGATCGCCGACCATGCATATTGCCATATTATTAGGTACGTAGTAGGTCTCAAAATACTTCTTTATATTGGTAATGGAAGGATTCTTCAAATGCTCCTGGGTGCCAAGCACAGTCTGGGTACCATACGGATGGTGTGGAAACAACGATGACAATACCGTCTCGGACACCTTGCGGCCGTCGCGCGTGCGGCTCATATTATATTCCTCGTACACCGTTTCAAGCTCTGTATGGAAAAGGCGTATGACAGGATTGGAGAAACGGTTGGACTGTATCGCGGCCCAGTTCTCGACCTCGTTCGACGGTATATCCTCCGTGTAAGCCGTCACATCATACGAGGTAAAAGCGTTCGTCCCCTGTGACCCGATAGCCGACATAAGCTTGTCGTACTCGTTAGGGATAGCAATTCGCGACGCCTCCTGCGACACGCTGTCGATCTTTGCATAAACAGCCTTGCGCTCAGCATCGCCGGTAGTCTGGCGGTAAGTCTCAAACAAAGCCTCAATCTCGTCCAACAACGGCTTCTCGGCCGCATAGTCGGAAGTACCGAAGTCGGGCGTCCCCTTAAACATAAGATGTTCAAAGTAATGCGCCAGACCGGTCGTTTCGGCCGGGTCATTCTTACCCCCGACACGCACCCCGACGTAAGTCTGTATACGCGGCACATCGCGGTTGACCGACAAGTACACCTTCAGCCCGTTCTCCAGCGTATAAATGCGCGTCTTAAGCGGGTCGCCCTGCACGCTTTCATAAGCATACTTAGGCTCAGTGCCACACGTTACAAGCAGGAACGCGAAAAAGGCAAGCAATAAATAACGAAGATTCTTCATGACAAATAATTTTTTTATTAATACCAATTAAAAAGATAAAGTCCAAAAGTAATCCTTTTTGTCAAACAACATGCGAAACCCCCAACATTTTAATCCCGGCGCCCCGAACAGGAACAGGGAATCATGTACCGCGATTGTCCGGATCACAAATTTTTTGAGAATAATCAGGGCGTGCCCCCGCCTGCGGCGCGGTCGGGCTATCCGCTACAAGTCCTCGCTCGCTGCGCTCGTTCCGGGCTTTCCGCTACTATCCCTCACGCAAAGAGCCTTAGCGATACGGCAAGCACTTGTTCCCGCGCCAGCGGGAGGACGCCCTACATTGTCGATGACGAAGAGGGCGCCACGAGGGACGCCCCTACATTCCTGCCGGCGCAGCGGATACCTGCAGCCCGTGCCCATCGCGTGAAAAAACACATTGTGCGCAACAAAGCCGGCGGAAATGTAGGGGCGTCCCTCGTGGCGCCCTCTTCGTTCTGGCGCATGAATACGAATAATTTGGGCGTGCCCCCGCCTGCGGCGCGGTCGGGCTATCCGCTACAAGTCCTCGCTCGCTGCGCTCGTTCCGGGCTTTCCGCTACTATCCCTCACGCAAAGAGCATTAGCGATAAGGCCAGCCCCATAGGCAAGCGCCGCAGAAGAAAAGGGCTAATACGTATGGCAAAAGGGCTAAGCAGTATGGCAAAAGGGCTAAGCAGTATGGCGATGGGGCTAAGCAGAGTGCCGATGGGGCTAAGCAGAGTGCGCCTGGGGCTAAGCAGAGTGCGCTTGGGGTTAAGCAGAGTGGCGGTCCGGCTAAGCAATATGCGGATCCGGCTAAGCAATATGTCGGTCCGGCTAAGCAATATGCGGGTCCGGCTAAGCAATATGCGGATCCGGCTAAGCAATATGTCGGTCCGGCTAAGCAAATAGTCGGTCCGGCTAAGCAGATAGTCGGTCCGGCTAAGCAGATAGTCGGTCCGGCTAAGCAGATAGTCGGTCCGGCTAAGCAGATAGTCGGTCCGGCTAAGCAGATAGTCGGTCCGG
>JAIRZN010000011.1 GCA_031267205.1 Tannerellaceae bacterium
CTTAATTTTTCCAAAACAAAAAGCAACTTCCTTTTCTTAAATAACTGTTATTTTTTATGCCTCCCCTGAAATATATAATCCTGTTCCCGTCTTGTCTGGGGAAGATTTACGGCCGGAAATATTCTGCGCCGCCCGGTTTTTATATGTTAAAACGAAAGGGGTCTGAGGGCGATAAAAAAACCCCTATTTTTGTCTACTAAAAACGAACGTTTTTTTTAGACAATTGTATGGTACGAGCTGCCTTTCAAAATTTGGATAAATATCTGTAACTATGAGACAAAGAACTGTTTCATCGACGGATTTGCACCGGATTAGCCCGCCTCTCGCGTTGGCGGATTTTACGGGCGGCGACTTTAATTTCATGGAAAATGGCGATAACTGTACGCTCACGGGATACTCCGGCGCGGGCGGAAACGTGGATATTCCCTCCATCGCTACGAAAACAACGGATGGCGTTACTTCTATTTATCCCGTGACGTTTATCGGGAATGCAGCCTTTAGCGCCTGTCCGCATCTCGCATCTGTGACCGTCGCTAATTCGGTGACGGCTATCGGCGAACATGCTTTTTATAACTGCCGAAATATTTCTTCGATAGCAGTGTCCGACTCGCTTGCAAGTATTGGGCTTGCAGCTTTTCTTAACTGCGTCAAACTCGCCTCGATGACAATTCCCGGCACGGTAACAGCCATCGGCGAATGGGCTTTCCGCGGTTGCGTCGGCCTGAAGGACATCACCGTCTCGTGGGCAACGCCTTTATCCATAAACGAAAACACGTTTGAAGATACGGCTCGGTCGAAGTGTACGCTGCATGTCCCGGCAGGCACGGAATCGCTCTACAAAGCCGCCGAAGGCTGGAGGGGGTTCAATGTATCCGGCGCAAAATCGTTGACTGTCCCCGACAATCCGGCAAATGGCGGGATAATAGTCGACAGCATTGCGCACTCAAGCAGTAAGTCGGGCTACCTCATCCTTCGCCTCGAGGCGCCTTCGGACAACCTCGTCAGCGGAACGTTTTTCGTCGTACTGCCTGCGGGATTAAACTTCGACAGCGCAAGAACCGCGCTACTCGGTTCGCTGCCCCTGCTGTACAAATTGTCGGTCACGGAGGTATCAGACAACACATGGCTGTTCGGTATCAATCCAAAGACGCGACGCACATTCGGCCCGGCCTTTCACGACTTAGTCAAGATAGCCTACACCGCGGACGAATCCATGCCTGACGGCGGGTATGAAATAAAGATACGCAACCTTGAATTTATCCTTGTCGGCAACGCGGCGATACGCGAAAACAAGATAGTCGCAAGAGTCGCCTCCGCCCCGTCGGGGAAAGCAAATAAACTACAATAATGAAACGAAATGAAAGATTTTGCCGCCATAGATTTTGAAACTGCAAACGCTGACCGGTCGAGCGTTTGCAGTGTCGGCATAGTGATTATTCGTGACGGGCAGGTTGTAGAAAAAATTTACAGGCTCATCCGTCCAGAACCTGAATGGTACTCGTATTGGAATACGCAGGTTCACGGACTGACGGCCGAAGACACGCAATACGCGCCGGTTTTTCCCAACGTATGGTTGGAAATAGCTCCCAAAATCGCCGGATTGCCCTTAGTGGCGCATAACAGTCCTTTCGACGAAGGTTGCCTGCGTGCAGTATATCGCACGTATCAAATGGATTATCCCGACTATGAATTTCACTGTACTTGCCGCGCATCGCGACGTATATTCGGAAAGACGCTGCCCAATCATCAGTTGCAAACCGTGGCGGCGCACTGCGGCTATCTTTTGCACAAACACCATCACGCACTTGCCGACGCTGAAGCGTGCGCAGTCATTGCGATGGAAATCCTCTGAAAAAGGATAGCGATAATCCGGAGGCGCGCCGGTTCGCAGCGTCACGGGAATTTAGGAAACCGCCGGAAATCGGGTTTGCGCTTTTCGAGGAAAGCTTGTTTCCCCTCCTGAGCTTCGTCGGTGAGATAGTACAGCAGCGTCGCGTCTCCGGCCAATTCCTGTATGCCCGCCTGCCCGTCTAATTCGGCGTTTAAGCCGGCTTTAATCATACGCAATGCCAGCGGGCTATGCATCATCATAGTCTCAGCCCATTCGACAACCTCGTCCTCCAAAGCGGCCGGGGGCACAACTTTATTCACCACTCCCATCTCAAGGGCCTCCTTCGCATCATATTGCCGGCACAGGAACCATATTTCCCTCGCCTTCTTCTGACCTACGATGCGCGCCAGGTAAGAAGCGCCGAAGCCGGCGTCAAAACTCCCGACACGAGGGCCGGTTTGCCCGAAAACAGCATTCTCCGAAGCAATAGTGAGGTCGCATACAACGTGCAGCACGTGCCCGCCCCCGATAGCATAACCGTTGACCATCGCGATAACGGGCTTCGGTAGCGAGCGTATCTGTTTCTGTACGTCGAGCACCGACAGGCGGGGTATGCCGTCGGGGCCGATATATCCGCCTTTGCCTTTTACATTCTGGTCGCCTCCCGAACAAAAGGCCTTCTCGCCGGCGCCCGTGATAACAACCACGCATATATCCGCCCTCTCGCGGCATACGTGCAACGCATCGCTCATCTCGCCGGTCGTAGTCGGCGTGAAAGCGTTATGATAACGCGGGCGATTGATAGTGATACGGGCTATCCCGTTGTAGAAGTCAAACAATATGTCTTCATACGCCTTAATTTGCGTCCATTCCCTGTAAGTCATAATATTTTATTTAATCCGGCTCCAAATGTACGATTTATTAGCGCATTGACGACGGATATAGAAACGCCCCGCGAAACGACTTTCCCCTAATTTTTCTTACCTTTGCTCCATCGAACAATAAATAATGTACTCACTAAATATATTTAATGTATGGAAATTGTAAAAGTATTAGGAAGAGAAATCTTGGACTCGCGCGGTAATCCTACCGTGGAGGTAGACGTATGGCTTGAATCGGGTGCTTTCGGACGCGCCGCTGTCCCATCAGGGGCTTCTACAGGTGAAAATGAAGCTATCGAATTGCGCGACGGCGACAAGAAGCGTTACGGCGGCAAAGGCGTGCTCAAGGCCGTAGAAAACGTGAACACAGTTATAGCGCCCGCCATCTTAGGCATGAACGCCTTGAATCAACGGGAAATAGACGCCAAACTGCTCGAACTCGACGGCACAAAGACGAAATCCAACCTCGGAGCCAATGCCATGCTCGGCGTCTCCCTCGCAGTAGCCAAAGCCGCAGCCAACCTGCTGGACCTGCCGCTTTACCGCTATATCGGAGGAACTAACGCTTACGTCCTGCCCGTACCGATGATGAATATCATCAACGGCGGTTCTCACTCGGACGCACCGATAGCCTTCCAGGAATTTATGATACGGCCGGTCGGAGCGCCTAACTTCCGCGAAGGCCTGCGTATGGGCGCCGAAGTATTCCATGCGCTGAAGAAGGTGTTGCACGACAGGGGGCTGAGTACGGCCGTCGGCGACGAAGGGGGATTCGCTCCCACGCTGGAAGGCACCGAGGACGCACTCAACTCCATCCTCTCGGCCATCAAGGCGGCAGGATACGAACCGGGTAAAGATGTTACGATCGCCTTAGACTGCGCCTCCTCGGAATTTTACGAAGACGGAATTTATGACTATACAAAATTTGAAGGCGTAAAAGGTGCCAAACGCCCGGCGAAAGACCAGGCCGCATACTTAGCCGAACTCGTCTCCAAATACCCTATCGACTCCATAGAAGACGGAATGGACGAAGGGGATTGGGAAGGATGGAAGCTGCTGACTGACGCAATCGGCTCAAAATGCCAGTTAGTAGGCGACGATCTGTTCGTCACCAACGTAGAGTTTCTACGCAAAGGCATCGAAAGCGGCTGCGCAAACTCAATACTCATAAAGGTAAATCAAATCGGAACGCTGACCGAAACTTTGGACGCAATCGAAATGGCGCACCGTAACGGATACACATCCGTCACATCACACCGCTCAGGCGAAACCGAAGACTCTACAATCGCCGATATAGCCGTAGCAACCAATTCGGGACAAATCAAAACAGGCTCCCTGAGCCGCTCCGACCGCATGGCAAAATACAACCAGCTCCTGCGTATCGAAGAAGAATTGGGCAAATTAGCCGTATACGGATACAAAAAGTACACGCGCTGACCCCGTCGGCCGGAAAACTTACAAACAAGAGGGTGTCTGCTCGGCAGACACCCTCTTTCCGTTTAACCTGCATTAAAAAAGAAAGCCGCCCTTACGGGCGGCCCTGCCTGGTGATTTGCCTGGGATTCGAACCCAGGGCCCCATCCTTAAAAGGGATGTGCTCTACCTGCTGAGCTAGCAAATCTGTTTTACATTACCTTCGGAATGCGGGTGCAAAGGTAA
>JAIRZN010000021.1 GCA_031267205.1 Tannerellaceae bacterium
AGGAGATGCTTTTCCCGAATGGTGTCAGCGCGAGGCCGGCCATCTTGAAGTGCTGCAAGCCGAAGGGTATTCCTATGACGGTGACGCATAGCAGGAGTCCGAGCACTATGTGTGTCAAACTTATCCAGATGCCGCCGATGAGTATCCATACGATATTCATCAAGACCGTCAAGCATCCTCCTGCGCTGCCGTTGTCGGTTACTTTGCTTCCGAAAGGGGACAGCGCGAGGAGTGATAACTTGAGCGTTTGCAGGCCGAATGGTATGCCGATGATGGTGACGATAAGCAGTATGCTTGAGAATAAGTATTCGACGGCGATTATGATTCCTCCGAAGATAAGCCAGGTGATGTTTCCTAATAGTTTCATTGATCGTATGTGTTAGTTAGCTTTCGCGGGTTTGTTTACTGTTGGCTTTGTTTATCCGAGAGGAAATCAATCATTCGCAGTATAGCGCGGCTGCACGCGGGGCAAAAGGGCGCGTAGTCCCGCATCATGCAGTGATCTTGCGGTCGGTAAATGCCTTTGGCCTTATAGCCGCCCCCTTCGAAGACGCCTGTCTTGCCGTCATAACCCTCCGTAGGCGTCGGAACGGGCGTGCCGTCGGGCAGGAGGTCTTGCCATTTGCTGCCGAAGTCGACCAGCGTGGTAATGTTAGGCTCCCAAGGCTCAAGTCCGGTATGATAGAAATCCTCGTCGTATGCCACTTCGGATGAGAAGTACTCGTCGGCGAGCCCTGCAAAGCTATGCCCGAACTCGTGGGCGAAGATCGACTTGGTCCGTTCGTTACCGGTAGTTCCGATCGCATAGAAGTTGTACATACCTCCACCGCCGTACATGTCGGTATTTACCAGGATGAAAACAGCGTCGCACGGTACATTCCATACAGCGTCGCGTACCGGCCGTATGTCCGGCACAGTCAGGTAGCGATCGAGGCCGAAGGTATAAAAGCCTGAGTTCAGGGCCGTATGTTTGAATATGCCTTTGCCGGAGACATCCGTCCCCGACTCTTCGGAGACAAGTTCAACCGCCCATACATTGAAATCGTTGCGTCGAGCGTCAAACGGCGGCGTATTAAAGAGCGATTCGGCAAAGCTTCGGGCGTCGTCTAAGAACTTATCCTGTTCCGCCGCGGTATAACCATCGCCCAGGAACACCAGGTCGGCTTTAGAGGAAGGATCGCCGGCGTACTGTATTCTTACGACATTGTTGTCGTGCAATTTTCCACGGTCGATGAAGATGCTCGAAGGGTCGATGTCTATTTTCATCAGCGGATAAAACCGCATATCCTCCCTGCTGCGTCCGGTGAGTTCAAAAGTCACTTCCCGCTTGGGGTAGGGGATGGACATGCTGTTAGTCCACGACTGCGTTTCCTTGCCGGCCTGCTCCGTGCTGCGCCACTCTTCGAATAAGGTATTGAATCCCCTCGAATACAACAGCGCCTGTGTCGCCCTGTCATATACATTTATATAGTATCCGCCGTAGGAGAAGGTATCAATCAGGTTACATACAGGCCCTCCCCACAGAGGCTCTTCGCGGATATGCAGCAAGGCCGCCGCCTGGTATTCCGCATTACCGCTGAGCGCGAAATCAACCCTCAGGCTTTTCTTCTCAAAATACGTTTCAAAAGCATTTTGCCCTCGTCCGCTGAAGTTCAACGAAATTAAGCAGACGGCAGACAGGATAAGTCTTCTTGTGTTCATGTGCATATTATTAATCAGGTCATAAAATTAGGAATAATAGTACAAAGTTTCTGCTTGCAGATTAAGTGTGTATAAATAGGAAACGGCGAGACTCACGTCTGGCCGTTTCTACATTTAACCGTTTTAAACAAAAAGAAAAAGTTAGTTAAGGTCTCAAAAACATACCTTAACGCTGTGTGAGCTATAAAGTATGTTTGTTGCCCGCAAAGGTATGCATTATAATTGGGTTTTGCCTTATTAATTCTTATTTTTTTTATAATTCTCTGTAAAGTCTTTATCATACCTTTGCAGTTCATACTAAAAACAAGGTTTGTACTATGGCTGATTTTGATCTTCATATACTCGGTTGCGGGTCGGCTTTGCCTACGACGCGACATTTGGCTACTTCGCAGGTAATTAATCTGAGGGACAAGCTGTATATGATTGACTGCGGGGAAGGTACTCAAGTGCAGATGCGCCTTGCGCGAATCAAATTCAGTCGGCTGAATCATATATTCATTTCCCATCTTCACGGCGACCATTGTTTTGGGCTTCCCGGATTGATTTCTACCCTCGGAATGTTGGGGAGGCGCGGCCCTTTGTTTATTTATAGCCACAGGGAGATGGAGGATTACTTGCAACCTGTCCTGGCCCGCTTCTGCATGGGATTGCCCTTTGAGGTGGTATTCAATGCCGTAGACACGGGGAAGCATGCGTTAATAATGGAAGACAGATCGCTCAGGGTATATTCCATTCCCCTTAAACACCGTATTCCCACGTGTGGATTTTTGTTTGAAGAAAAAGCGCAGGAAGACCACCTCATCCGGGAAATGGCGGATTTCTACCGGATTCCCGTCAGTTTGCGGCGTGGTATAAAGCAGGGCGACGATTATATTACGCCTGAAGGAGAGGTGGTGCCGCATACCCGGCTGACACGTCCGGCCAAACCGCCGAGGCGGTACGCCTATTGTTCCGACACGGCGTTCTCGCCCGATATAACGTCTATAATAAAAGGGGTAGATTTGCTTTATCATGAGGCGACTTTCGCCGAGGCCGACATCGCCCGCGCCCGGCAAACCGCTCATTCAACAGCCGCACAAGCTGCATCAATCGCCCGGCAGGCAGAGGTCAAAAGGCTTGTTATCGGACATTTTTCCGCCCGTTATGACGATGACAGCATCCTCAAGCTTGAAGCCGACAATGTTTTTCCGGGAACTATTCTTGCTAAGGAAGGGCTTGTGTTGCCGGTATGAGATTTATCGCTGTTGTATTCGCTTCATCCATTCGACGGCGCAAAGGTCGAGTTCTTCGTACCATTCTTCTCCAAACTTACGAATCAACGCATCCCTGAGGAAGCGGTAGAGGGGTGTCTTCTCTTTCTCTCCCAATGCCTCGGCGCAACGGCATATCCGCCAACGATTGTAATTTACGGCCTTATACGTTTCGTATGACTTCACGCGGATGGGATACAGATGACATGATACAGGCTTGCGGAAATCCGTCCGTCCCTTGCTCCAGGCTTCTTCAATAGTACATCTGCAGATTCCCGACGAGTCGTAACAGGTGAACACACAGTTTCTCCCTTTCACAATAGAGGTGACCGTATCCCCCTCCTCGTCGATATAGGCAACGCCTTGTTCACGGATAACGCCCTGCGCTTCGGGTAAAAGGTCGTCCCATACGACAGGTAAAATTTTTTGTAAGGCAAGCAGTTCGTCTTTCTCCAACGGGGCGCCTGCGTCTCCTTCCACACAACAGGCGCCTTTACACATTGCCGGATCGCAAACGAACTGCCGTTCCAGTATATCCAAACTGACTAAGGTATCTCCTATCTGAAGCATGATGCGGTTAATTCAACGCTCTTCCCGTCATTTCAGCAGGTTGCGGAAGCTCCAGTATTTTCAGGATTGAGGGAGCCACGTCGGCAAGTATGCCGTCTTGTGTTTTAGCGGCATTGCCGGCAGCGACGTACACAAAGGGAACAGGGTTAAGCGAATGTGCCGTATTGGGCGTACCGTCCTCGTTCAACGCATGGTCGGCATTTCCGTGGTCGGCTATTATAATTACTTCGTAACCGCTTTCCTTCGCAGCTTCCACCGTGTCGCGAAGGCAAGCGTCAACGGCTGTCACCGCCTTTTCGATAGCGCCGTAAACGCCGGTATGTCCTACCATGTCCCCGTTGGCGTAGTTGCAGACTATGAAATCATATTTCCTTGTCAGGATAGCTTCGACCAGCTTGTCTTTCACTTCGTAAGCGCTCATTTCAGGCTGGAGGTCGTATGTCGCTACTTTGGGGGAGGGCACCAGTATGCGGTCTTCGCCGGGGAAAGGAGCTTCCCTTCCTCCATTGAAGAAGAATGTGACGTGCGCATATTTCTCGGTTTCCGCGATATGAAGCTGCGTCTTACCGAGTCCCGAAATGTATTCCCCCAATGTATTTGTTACATTGTCCTTATCGAAAAGGATATGTAAACCTTCAAACGTGGCGTCGTAAGGCGTCATACAGAAGTATTGCAATCCGGCGACGGTCTTCATCCCGGCTGCGGGCATGTCTTTCTGAGTCAGCACGGCGGTAAGCTCCTTGGCGCGGTCGTTGCGGAAGTTAAAGAATATCACCACATCCCCTTCTTCTATACAAGCAACCGGGCGGCCGTTTTCCGTGTGTACGATAGGTTTGATAAACTCGTCGGTTACGCCGTCGGCATACGATTCCTCCATTGCCGCAGGCATGGACGCAGACGGTGTCCCTTTGCCTTCCGTCAGAAGGTCGTAGGCTACTTTGACGCGCTCCCAGCGTTTGTCTCTATCCATTGCGTAATAACGTCCTATGATGGAAGCAATCTTTCCGCCGTTATGCTTCAAATGGTTTTCCAACTGTTCGATGAATCCCTTGCCGCTTCTGGGGTCAGTATCGCGTCCGTCCATAAAGCAATGTACATACGACTTCGTGATACCGTATTCCTTAGATATATCCGTCAATTTGAAAAGATGCTCCAGCGAGCTGTGCACGCCTCCGTCCGAAACGAGGCCGAGGAAATGTATCTGCTTGTCGTTTTCCTTCGCATAGCTATAAGCCCGTTTTATTTCAGGGTTCTGCATAATAGAGTTATTCCGGCAGGCGATATTTATTTTCACCAGGTCCTGGTACACCACCCGTCCGGCGCCTATGTTGAGATGTCCCACTTCAGAGTTACCCATCTGTCCGTCGGGCAGTCCCACGTTCTCTCCCGAAGCCTGCAATTGTGAATTGGGATACGTTTTCAACAGATAATCCCAATAAGGCGTCGGCGTCTGGTAGATAACGTCGTCCTTCTTCCCGTCACCTATTCCCCATCCGTCACAAATAATTAATAGCGCTTGTTTGCTCATCTTCTTATTCCTTTCTATACATTAATTATATAATAACCTTTTTAAACCGGCTGCAAAGATAGCTACTACCCTCCGGATTTTCCCCACAATCATCAAATAAGTAAACCTTAGACCGTGCAAAAAACGAAAGCGGAGATGTTACCCGTAACGTCCCCGCCTTCTTAGCCTCTTTGATATCGCCGTATTATAACGTCTTTAGCAGTAAGTTGCGCCACGCAACCTTTATGCCGCCGCCATCATGTATTTGCAGAGCGATACGGCCTTGTCCGGCGCCTATCTTGGCATCGGTGAAGTTCACCATTTCTTCTCCGTTCAGCCATGTCGTCACGTTGTCGCCCAGCACTTTTATGCGGAGGGTGTTCCAATCGCCTACCTTCAGTATTTCTTCCTTTTCGTCAGGTATCTGAATCAGCCAGCCACGGCCGTAGGACTCGTATATGCCTCCGGTATCGCGTCCTTTGGGAGCAACTTCCACCTGCCAGCCGTTAACCTTCACGCCTTCTTCTATAAAGGAGCGGATGAATACGCCGGAGTTACCGTCGGCTTCCTGCTTAAATTCAACCGAGAGGTCGTAATCATCGTAATATTCGCGTGTGGCCAGATAGCCGTACTGTTTGTCGGGACCGCTTTCGCAGTATAGGAGTGATTCCTTCACGTACCATAATTCTGTGCCGTAAGCTTCCCAGCCGCTTAGGTCAACTCCGTTGAAAAGATTTACTTCTTTGGTTTTACGCGGCAGTTCTTTGATTTTTATGTTACGGAATGATGCCGGGTAGCCGTGATCCTGCAAGCAAATCACACCTTTTTTGGCCAGCCCGTATTCGGGAGCGTTCGTCCATTTCCCACTGTTTTTGCGTGCGTACCAGTCGTCTGTCCAAGCTTCAAATTCCAGTATCTTGGCGCCGTTGAGCCAATGTTCCACATGTCCGTTATCGAAGACAATCTTTGAGTTGTTCCATTCACCCTGCGGATTGACATTGAGAAGCGATTTGTCGGGGAGGTACATGGCGTAATCGACTCCCAGCTTCTGCCATTCTTCCAGAGGTTCGGAAAAGTTAGGCTCGTCAATCAGTTGGTATTCCGGGCCGGTCACGTAAGGGACGTCATACTGCGGGCGTTCCACTACATGATACAACATGCCGCTGTTGCCTCCTTTTGAAAGCTTCCAGTCCCAGGAAAGCTCAAAATTCTCGTACTGCTTTTCCGTCACAATGTAGCCGCTGGCATCGCTGCCGTCGCCCTTCGCCTGAATACATCCGTCAACCACATGCCAGGGCTGGGTCAGGGTTGTTCCATTGTAATCCTTCCAGCCTGCAAGCGTTTGCCCGTCGAACAACAACTGCCAGCCGTTTGCCGATTCTTCCGCGGTAAGCGTATTCTGCTTCCCTTCCCCGCAGGAAGATAATAGCAGCGCACATATTGCGCCGCACAATGTTAGTTTCCTCACTAATGAAAATTCCATGCTAAACATACTTTATTGGTTTGATAATAAATTTGAAGCAAAATAAGGTATTTTCTTCCACTAATTATGCTCTTTTGTGAAACTTTCACAATACCTTCTTTGTTTGCATGGACATATTTTGCGACATTTGCCGCCAATGTTAAAGGAGAAGTGATATATTCCTCGCAAATCCATGACAAAACACATACGAAAAGAATGGTGAAAATAAAAATGAATGCAAAGCTACCGATAGCCTGCTGTCTGCTCCTGACCTCCACACTAAGCGTCGAAGGGCAGCGCAAAGAGATATTTCAAAAGCCTATGAGTTCCTTAGAAAAGCAAGTTTCCATCCTGATGGCGGACAGGGGCGTGACCAAAGGCGTAGCCCTGGAAAAGATAATAGAAATGGAAGACCTCCTGCTCGAAGAAGAAGAGGATCTACTCTTCCCGGCCGACGAACTATACGGCTCCAATTGGGATACACGCTGGGTTGACCCGTTCCGCGCCGATACCACAGGCATCACCTTCCCCGATTCATGCGAAATAGACTGCTCCTCCTTCATTATGCCCATAAATAACACGCTGAAAATTACCTCCCGCTACGGGCCCCGGCGCCGGAGAATGCACCGCGGCATAGACCTAAAGCTGCAAATAGGGGATACGGTCTACGCCGCATTCGCAGGTAAAGTGCGCATACGCAACACCGAACGCCGAGGATACGGAAAATACTTGGTCATACGCCACGCTAACGGCCTGGAAACAATATATGGGCATCTCTCAGACTGGATCGTCGAAACAAACGACATAGTGAAAGCGGGCGACCCTATCGGACTGGGTGGGAACACGGGACGCTCGACAGGCTCGCACCTGCACTTTGAAACACGACTCTTAGGGCAAGCCATCGACCCGGCCGAAATCATCGACTTCGACAACGGGGAGCCATATCGCGGCCTGTTCGTCTTCCACAACGTGAAAATAAACGGCAAAAACAGCAACATATACACCTCCTCCGAAGACCAGATAATCTTTCACCTCGTGAAATCAGGCGACACACTGGGAGCCATAGCCCGGCGCTACGGAACCACCATCGGGGAACTATGCCGCTTAAACGGTCTCAAGACCACATCAATGCTCCGCATCGGGCAATCTATCAGGTGCGGAATAGGTAAAACGAAAAACGTCAAACCCACAAACGCCACCATCCCCGTCAAACAGGCAACTCCCGCCACACCAGCTAAAAGCACAGCAGCAAACAATGCAACCTCCCCCGTATACCACAAAATACAATCAGGAGACACCCTAAGCGCCATCGCCGCAAAACACGGCACAACCGTCAGCCGCCTCTGCGAACTGAACGCAATCAACAAAACAACCGTCCTGCGGCTCGGACGCTCCCTCAGGTGCTCCTGAACACATGCCGCTACTCCTCCACACCTGCTGCGCCCCATGCTCCGCCGCGATCCTCGAATGGATGCTCGCCAACGACATACGCCCAACATTATTCTACTTCAACCCCAACATCTCCCCACGCGCCGAATACGAAATACGCAAAAAAGAATGCATCCGCCACGCCTCCGCCCTGGGGCTTGAAATAATCGACGGCGACTACGACCACGCCTCCTGGCTCAATCACATCGCCGGACTGGAAGAGGAGCCGGAACGAAGCAAACGCTGCCTGCAATGCTTCAAAATGAGACTGTCAGCCACCGCCCGGATAGCCTCAGAACGAGGCTACGACCGCTTCGCCACAACCCTCGCATCATCGCGCTGGAAAGACCTCCGGCAAATCGCCGAAGCAGGCCACTGGGCCGCCGCCCTGTATAACAACCTAACCTTCTGGGAAAAGAACTGGCGCAAAGACGGACTAAGCGAACGCCGGCGGGAACTCATCCGCGAACACAACTTTTACAACCAAACATACTGCGGCTGCGAATTCAGCGCAAGCCACAACCCACCCCCCAATTCAGCCCCGTAAGAAGAATCATCAGGGCGTGCCCCCGCAAGCGGGGTCGGGCTATCCGCTACAAGTCCTCGCTCGCTACGCTCGTTCCGGGCTTTCCGCTGCTATCCCTCACGCGAAGAGCATAAGCGATACGGCCAGGCCCATAGGCAAGCGCATGTTCCCCGCTGGCGCGGGCTTGTAGCCCGTGCCGATAGCTTGGTTGCATACAATGTGTTTTTCCCACGCGGTGGGACACTCGGGCGGATGAATTGAGGCGCGCATTGGGTATTTGGGTTTTTTGCATTACTTTTGCTTTATCAATCGGATAGATAATGCTCAAAGTTAAGAGGCTATATACATTCATGCTGCAAACTTTCCTACCGTTGTTCGTAATGACTTTTGGTATATGTTTGTTTATAGTTCTAATGCAATTCCTTTGGAAGTACGTGGATGAGATGGTGGGCAAGGGACTGGATATGCTGGTGTTGGGCGAGATGTTTGTTTACGCTGCATTATCGTTGGTTCCTATGGCGCTTCCGCTGGCTATATTGCTGTCTTCCCTTATGACTTTCGGTAATCTTGGGGAGCAATTGGAGCTGCTGGCGATGAAGTCGGCTGGTATTTCCTTGATTCACATCATGCGACCGCTGATTATCTTTGTCTGCTTCATCAGCATAGGCGCTTTCTTTTTCCAGAACAACGCAATGCCCGTAGTACAGGTCAAGCTCTTTTCGCTGATTTACTCTATACGCCAGAAATCACCGGAGCTTGACATTCCCGAAGGCGTATTCTGTAACGATATTACCGGCTACAATGTACATGTGAGAGAAAAGGATAAAAAAACAGGATTGTTGAAGGACTTGATGATTTACGACTATTCCGCGGGTCCGAACAATACTATGGTTATCGTGGCTGATTCGGGGAGGTTGAAGATGTCGACCGACAAACTGTCCCTCATACTATCCTTGTACAATGGCGAAGCTTTCCAGAACATGCCGAAGCAGTCGGGCGCCTCACAGCCGAGAGATGCCGTTCCCTACCGTCGGGAATCATTCCTAAGCAAGGATATCCTGATACCCTTTGATGCGAACTTTACACGTACGGACGAATCATTCTTCCAGAATCAGTATATAGGGAAAAATCTCAGTAGCCTCCAATCATCTATCGACTCGCTGTCCGGACGCTTAGACAGCGTTAAGACCATCTACTCGGACGAGATATACACCTCCTCCTATAAGAAGTCGCTACTGGGATCTACCCCGCAGGCGAATCCGATAGCGATGAACTTCGACAGTATCTATAAGGCCAAATCTCCCAGTGATAAGGCGACGTTGCTCGGCCGTGTCAAATCGTCCGTCGAATACATGAAGTCGGATTATTTCTTCAAAGGAGCGACAGTTAAGGACGAGTCGACACGGTTGAGGCGGCATTATATGGAGTGGCATAGCAAATTCACTATCTCGTTTGCCTGCTTGGTGTTTTTCTTTATAGGCGCCCCATTGGGCGCTATCATCCGCAAGGGGGGGCTGGGAATGCCTGTTGTGTTGTCCGTAATATTGTTTATCTTCTACTATGTTATCAACAATATTGGCGGCAAAATGGCGCGCGATGGTATCTGGCCGGCTTGGGAGGGCATGTGGTTCAGTTCGGCTGTGCTGTCGGTTATGGGCGTGTTCCTTACCTATAAAGCCGTAAATGATTCCGTTATCTTGAATGCAGACACTTATGTAAACGCCATTAAGAATATTATCGGCAAGCGTGCCGCACGGAAAATAGAAAGGAAAGCAGTCATTATCTATCCTCCCGACTACAAAAGGCTTCTCCCGCGCTTGGAGACGCTATCCGAACAGTCGAGCCTATACCTGTCACAGCATGCATATTGGCAAAACTATCTTGATTACTGGAAAAAAGGTGGTAAAGACAAGGATGCCGAACGCTTAGTAACAGAAATGGAGTCAATCGTGGAAGAGCTTGCCAATTCCGACCATAACCTGTTACTGAATAAACTCATGGACTATCCTATTATCGGCGGATACAACCAATTGGGGAGAAACTTGGACGAAAGGCTCAGCCTGGCAATCGGACTTTTTATCCCCTTAGGCATTATTGTTTACGTTGTCGCCACTTACCAGCGTAAGCTATTGAAGCAAGATATACGGACAGTCTGCAAGGTCAGCGAAGAATTAAAAGAAATAATAACGAATCTCACTAACAACAGTTTTGCATCATGAGTGATGTTAAGTTAAACACCATAGAAGAAGCTATCGAGGACTTCCGCGAAGGTAAGTTCCTTATTGTGGTAGACGACGAAGACCGCGAAAACGAAGGAGACTTCATCGTTGCGGCAGAAAAGGTAACGCCCGAAAAAATCAATTTTATGATGACCTACGGACGGGGTCTCCTCTGCGCGCCTATCACCGAAGAACGTTGCGAGGAGCTTGAGTTGGATATGCAGGTTAGCAATAATACTTCCGCGCTGGATACGCCTTTTACGGTAACGGTCGACAAGCTCGGCGGGGGCTGTACAACCGGCGTGTCTATGTATGACCGGACGCAAACTATCCTGGCGCTTGCCAATACGGACACACTTCCGGCAGACTTGGGACGTCCAGGACATGTCAGCCCGTTGCGCGCTCGCTCAAGGGGTGTGCTGCGCCGTTCGGGACATACGGAGGCGACAATCGATCTGGCGCGCCTGGCAGGACTTTATCCCGCAGGCGCATTGATAGAGATTATCAACGAGGACGGAACAATGGCGCGCCTGCCGGACCTTATGAAGGTGAGCGAAAGATTCGGCATCAAGATCATAACCATACACGACCTTATAGCCTATCGTCTTCAGAACGAATCTATCGTCGACAAGGGTGTGGAAGTAGATATGCCAACCGAATACGGCCATTTCCGCCTAATCCCTTTCCGGCAGAAAAGCAATGGACTGGAGCATATAGCGCTGATAAAGGGAACCTTCACAAAGGACGAACCGATATTAGTGCGCGTACATTCGTCCTGCTCCACCGGCGATATTTTCGGCTCCCTGCGATGCGAATGCGGTGAACAGCTACACAAAGCAATGCGTTTGATTGAAGCCGAAGGAAAAGGCGTCGTCGTATACCTGAATCAGGAAGGCCGGGGCATAGGGCTTATGGAAAAGATAAAAGCCTACAAGCTTCAAGAAAACGGCTTGGATACGGTAGATGCAAACCTGCACCTGGGGCATAAGGTCGACGAGAGGGATTACGGCGTGGGCGCCCAGATATTACGTTACATCGGAGTGCACAACATGCGTTTACTGACAAATAACCCTATCAAACGGGTCGGACTCGAAGCTTACGGATTGACAGTGGTGGAAAACATCCCCATAGAAATAACTCCCAACCAATATAACGAGTTCTACATGAGAACCAAAAAGGAACGGATGGGACATACGCTTCACAACATAAAATAAACTATACAAAATCCTGAAAATAAACTATACAAAATCCCGAAATCATGACACAAGTCTCGAACCGTATCAACAATTTAGCGCCTTCGGAAACGCTGGCTATGTCGCAAAAAAGCGGCGAACTTAAAGCGCAAGGCATCGACGTTATCAATTTAAGCGTCGGGGAGACTGATTTCTTTACTCCCGACCACATCAAGGATGCTGCAAAGAAAGCAATCGAGGACAACTTCTCGTTCTACTCCCCTGTCTCCGGGTATACAGACCTAAGGAAAGCTATTGCGGAAAAGTTGAAACGTGAAAACAACCTCGATTATACCATCGACCGAATTGTCGTCTCCAACGGCGCCAAACAATCGGTATGCAACGCCTTGATGAGCATGATCAATCCTGGAGATGAAGTGATAATCCCCGCTCCATACTGGGTAAGCTACGTAGAAATGGTCAAATTGGCCGAAGGAATAAACGTTGCCGTCACAGCAGACATAGAACAGGACTACAAGATTACGCCTGCCCAGTTGGAAGCCGCCATCACGCCGAAAACAAGGGCGATGATCCTTTGTTCGCCCTCCAACCCTGCCGGTAGCGTGTACGGCAAGGAAGAGCTAAAGGGACTTGCGGATGTTATCGCCAAGCATCCCCGTATAACTGTGCTTTCCGACGAGATATATGAACACATCAACTATGTGGGAGAGCATCAGAGCATCGCTCAATTCGAGAATATCAGAGACCGCGTCGCAGTTGTCAACGGCGTATCCAAGGCCTACGCTATGACGGGCTGGCGTATAGGCTTCATCGCCGCTCCGTTATGGCTCGCCAAAGCTTGCAGTAAGCTGCAAGGGCAGTATACTTCGGGAGCGGGGTCTGTTGCTCAAAAAGCTGCCGCAGCCGCTTACTCAGGCGACCAGACCTGTGTCGCGAAGATGCGCGAAGCCTTTCTCCGCCGGCGTGATTTAATTGTCGGACTATGTAAGGATATACCTGGTATAAAAGCCAATGTGCCGCAGGGAGCTTTCTATCTTTTCCCTGAAGTCGATCATTATTTCGGCAAAAGCGACGGCGACCGTATCATCCGGAATGCAGCCGACCTGGCTATGTATCTGCTCGAAACGGGACATGTCGCAACGGTAGGCGGCGCTGCTTTCGGCTCACCCAAATGCCTCCGCCTCTCGTATGCCGCCTCCGATGAAGACATCGTGGAAGCCATCGCCCGCATACGAAAAGCCTTAGCCGTATTAAAATAATATTTCATCACGTATTCCCGATTCCGACCTAAGAAATCGAGGATCAATGAAGCCTTTTGTCCGGTGGGATAAGAATAATTTGGGCGTGCCCCCTCCTACGTCGGGGTCGGGCTATCCGCTGCAATTCCTCGCTCGCTGCGCTCACTGCGGGAATATATTATACGCTGATATTTAGATTACAACAAATAAAGGTGCGAAAGTGGCATTAAAATTAATCCATCTATACTACACCTTGCACCGAATGAAAAATTACAGTAGTGTCGGCTTTTGCTAATGCCTGGAGAGTTCCCGAAAACCGTCATCACAATTTTATTTTATTGTATTCCTCAAGCATCGCGTACTTGAGCGCGACAATCTTCATCCCCAGTATCTTTTGTTCATCCTGTGTGGCTTCCTTGAGCTGGCCCTCTAATTTCTTTATATCGGCCGGATAGGTCTTTAGTTTTGAAAGCTCCAATATTCCGGGATGTTTCGTTTGCATGTAATCGCCAAAACCGGTTATATGCCC
>JAIRZN010000089.1 GCA_031267205.1 Tannerellaceae bacterium
AACCAATGCCTTTTTGCTATAAGAAAGTCAAGTAGCCGGCGCATTGTTTCATCTGATAAGGAAGTTAAATCTATCTATGTTTTTCAGCGCAACACCTGTCCCTTTGGCTACTGCGTGCAGGGGATCTTCGGCTACATGAAACTGTATGTTGATTTTTTCCGTCAAACGCTTATCCAATCCCCTCATCAAGGCGCCCCCGCCTGCGAGGTAAATACCGTTGCGCACGATGTCGGCATACAATTCGGGAGGCGTCTGTTCCAATGCGCTTAGGATAGCGGCTTCCATCTTGGAAAGCGATTTCTCCAGGCAGTGCGCTATTTCCTGATAGGAGACGGAAACCTCCATCGGCAGGGCCGTCATCTGGTTAGGGCCATGTACAACGTAATCCTCCGGCGGATTGTCGAGGAAGGTAAGCGCCGAGCCTACGTTTATCTTAATCTGTTCGGCTGTCCGTTCGCCGACTTTCACATTGTGTTGCCTCCGCATATATTCCATGATATCGGAGGTCAGGTCGTCGCCGGCTATACGTATGGATTTGTTAGACACGATACCTCCGAGCGAGATAACGGCGATTTCCGTCGTTCCGCCGCCTATGTCCACCACCATGTTGCCTTCGGGCGCTTCCACGTCTATACCGATGCCGATAGCGGCGGCCATCGGCTCGTATATCATATATACGTCACGTCCGCCGGCATGTTCGGAAGAGTCTCTAACGGCGCGCAACTCCACTTCCGTACTTCCGGAAGGTATGCATATCACGATTCGCAGCGACGGCGAGAACCAGCGGTTCTTCGAGCCTATCATCTTAATCATGCCGCGTATCATTTGCTCTGCTGCGAAGAAGTCGGCTATCACCCCGTCTCTCAGTGGACGGATGGTACGGATATTCTCGTGTGTCTTACCATGCATCTGGCGCGCTCTTTCGCCAACGGCCAGCACTCTGTCGGTGCGTCTGTCCAAAGCAACTACCGAAGGTTCGTCTACCACAATCTTACCGTTGCAAATGATAATGGTATTGGCCGTGCCCAGGTCTATTGCTATTTCTTGTGTCAATGAAAATAGTCCCATGTAGTTCGTTTTTAAAAAGCTTTAATGTTTAAAGTGACGGATACCGGTTTTAACCATTGCTATCCCGTGTTCATTGCAATAATCGACCGACAGTTTATCATTTATCGAGCCTCCCGGTTGAACGATAGCCGTTATACCGGCGGAGGCGGCCATCTCCACACAGTCGGGGAAGGGGAAGAAGGCGTCGGAAGCCATAACGGCGCCCGATATGTCAAAATGAAAAGCTTTCGCTTTTTCTATGGCCTGCCTGAGCGCATCCACACGCGATGTCTGGCCTATACCGCTTGCGCATAGCTGCTTGTTCTTCACCAAGGTAATAGCGTTCGACTTGCTGTTCTTCACTAATTTGTTGGCGAACAGCAAATCGTCTGTTTCCCTTTGCGACGGGCAGGCGGTAGTCACCGGCGTCAAGTCGGCGGCAGTATGTATCCTCAAGTCCCTGTCCTGTATCAATACTCCGTTCAGAAGCGAACGGTACTGTTCCGAAGCCGGCTCCGTTTCCTTGCGGATAAGGATGATGCGGTTCTTCTTTTGCATCAGTATCTCCAGAGCGTCGGTATCGTAATCGGGAGCTATGATGACTTCAAAAAATATCTTGCTTATCTCCTCCGCTACCGCTCTGTCGATGTCGGTATTGGTTATCAGTATACCGCCGAACGCAGAAACCGGATCGCCGGCCAGAGCGTCTTTCCATGCTTCGAGCACGGTAGGGCGTGAAGCTGCACCGCAGGCGTTATTGTGCTTGAGGATAGCAAACGTTAATTCGTCGAACTCGTCAATCAAGTTCACCGCCGCGTCAATGTCAAGCAGGTTGTTGTATGATATTTCTTTTCCGTGAATACGGTCGAACGCCTTGTCGAAATTTCCGAAAAAGCGTGCGCTCTGATGCGGGTTTTCCCCGTAACGCAAGAGTATATTGTTGTCGATGGCTATGCGGAAGGCGGAGCTGTCGCTGTTGTCGAAATAGTTAAAGATAGACACATCATAGCCCGACGAAACAGCGAAAGCCTCCTTGGCAAACCAGCGACGGTCTTCAATGCTTGTTTCCGCTCCATTTTCTTCCAGTATATGCAGTAAGGGCGTGTATTGCGCTTTGGAGGCCACAACGAGCACATCTTTGTAGTTCTTCGCCGCAGCCCTTATGAGGGATATTCCGCCTATATCTATCTTCTCAATTACGTCGCGCTCATTAGCGCCCGAAGCGACGGTTTCCGCAAACGGGTAGAGGTCTGTTATCACCAAGTCTATCTCAGAGATGCCATACTCAAGCAACTGACCCCTGTCAGCCTCGTTATCTCTGCGGGCCAATATACCGCCGAAGATTTTCGGATGAAGCGTCTTCACGCGGCCGCCAAGAATGGGAGGATAACCCGTCATATCTTCCACCGCGTGATACGGCAAGCCCAGCGATTCGATAAATATCCCCGTGCCGCCGGTAGAAACTAATTGCACCCCTTCTTCATGCAGCTTTCTCAATATCTCACCCAACCCCTCTTTATGGTAAACAGAGACCAGGGCAACCTTTACTCGCTTCAATGCCGTCATTATTCTTGTAATAGTTGAATTGTTGTTCAGTAATACAAAAGTAATGCAATTTCCCATTATAAACACAAATAATCAGGGCAACCGCATCAAAATTATAGGAAAAAGAAAAAAGTGATAAATTTGTCTTCTTTCAGACAGCTTTGCATGATCGTCGCGCGCATTTTCTTTTCAATAACCTTAATGTCCTTTTTGATACGCTCGATCTTGGCTGCTGTGGAGGGGGTATAAAAAATTAGAGGGTGTCTCCCGACATCCCCTAACCAACTTTGTTAACCTTAAATCTAATACTATTATGAAAAAACCACAGTGCAAAGATACATGCATTTTGGTAACTGTCAATAGCTAATGTGCTAAATAATGTTTTGGCGTACATAAAAAATGCTAAATCGTGCCATTCCTTTTATTATTTAACCTCATTTGGGCTGCTGGGATTCATTCTCATGTCAAAATTATCTGGCATTAATGTTAACTGTGGGATGTAATCCGGGGTTTTGCTGCGTACGGAAGGTGGAATTGGTGGAAAAACTGTTTTTTCCTCGCCTTTATCTTAGGAGGGAAAATTTAGAATACTACCTTTGGAGGCAAATTTCAAGAAATACAATATGCTAAAGAAGATAATAGAAGAAGAACATATCCAGAAGGCGAAAAGATACGTCGAGAAAGGAAATAGTTTCCTCATTATAGCGCATGTATCGCCAGACGGAGATGCACTTGGCTCGTCGCTCGGACTGTATCATTTCCTTAATGAGTACGGGAAAGACAAAGTATCGGTGGTCGTACCCAATAACTTTCCGTCATATTACAAATGGATGCCCGGGTCGAAAGATATTGTGATTTACGACAAGTATCCTGAATTTGCCGAACAACTAATCAGTGAAGCAGACGTGATCTTTTGCCTGGATTTTAATGAACCCAACCGCGTCGGGAAGCTATCAGAGGCGCTACTGGCCGCAGGTGGCCGGAAGGTGATGATAGACCATCATCCTAACTCTGCCGACTTCTGTCGCGTGACAATGTCATACCCCGAAATATCGTCCACCAGTGAATTGGTCTTCCGCTTTATCTGCCGCATGGGTATGTTCGAACTCATAAGCAAAGAGGCGGCAGAGTGTATATATGTAGGAATGATGACCGACACCGGCTCGTTTACATACAACTCCAACCATCCCGAAATATACGCCATCATAGGCGAACTCATCAAAAAAGGAGTAGACAAAGACCTGATATACCGTAAAGTTTACCAAGTATACTCCGAATCCAGGATGCGCATGATGGGATATGCGTTGCACGAAAAGATGAAGCTCTACCCAAAGCAACACACCGCCCTTATCACTCTTTCGCAGGATGAACTGAAGCGTTTCCACTACACAACCGGCGATACGGAAGGCTTCGTCAACCTGCCCTTGAACATCAGCGGAATTAAGTTTGTGGCCTTCATCCGCGAATATCTGGACGTCATAAAAGTATCGCTACGCTCGACCGGCGATTTCCCATGCAACGAATTTGCCGGCAAGTACTTCAACGGCGGCGGACACAAGAACGCCTCAGGCGGCGAATTTTACGGTACGCTGCCGGAAGCCGTCGCAATATTTGAAAAAGGATTGAGCGAACTCACCCCCTTGATGCAAGAAGAATTGACGAAACGTACCTGATATTTGGCGGAGAATACATACATTTGCCTTGATTTAATAAATTCTTAAATACATGAATAGAAGTTTTAATACCGTATTGGCCTTATGCGCCGTCCTGATTCCGGCGCTTATTGCGTCGTGCTCCGGCGACAGAACGTATAGCAGTATGCTCGAAGCTCAGGAAAACGCCATCGGCCGCCTGATAAACGAACATGAATTTGAAATACTGAAAAATTACCCGGCAGACGGAGTATTTAAAGACAACCAATTCGTCGTCCTCGACAACGGAATATACCTTAACGTAGTAGACTCCGGTAACGGAAACCGCGCCGTGAAAGGCAGCACAAACGTCTTCTGCCGTTTCTACGTCAAATGCCTTATCGAATGGCAATACATGGATACTACGACCGTCGACTGCATCAGGAACGGAACAGAACCTATTATATATAGGTATGGAGATAGCCAACCGTATGATAATAATTCCGCCATATTCTTCAGTTCTCTGCTCTTCTCCGCCCTCGAATACGTGGGCGACGGCTCGGAAGTGAAACTCATCATACCATTCCACCTGAGCGGTAACAACCAAACGTTCCAATCCGCAGGCGTCCCGCTCTTCTTTAGCAAAGTACGATTCCGTTTCGATGAACAATAATATTCATACACAAGCAACATGACTCTTATTAAATCTATTTCAGGCATTCGCGGCACCATTGGCGGCGCTCCGGACGAAGGCCTCAACCCCCTTTCTATCGTGAAGTTTGTGGCGGCATACGCCACCTTCATGCGTAAAAACTCAAACGTCGCATCTAACAAAATTGTAGTAGGACGGGATGCACGCATCTCCGGCCTGATGGTAAAACAGATAGTCACAGGAACTCTTACAGGGATGGGCTTCGACGTCGTAGACTTGGACATGGCTACTACGCCAACAACCGAATACGCCGTGGCCGCAGAACAGGCCTGCGGCGGAATCATAATCACAGCCAGCCATAACCCAAAAGAATGGAACGCACTCAAACTGCTCAACTACCACGGCGAATTCCTCGACGCCGAAGAGGGCCGGAAAATATTGGATATAGCCGGAGAGGAACGTTTCTCCTTCGCCCGCGCAGGCGAAATAGGCCAAGTATTCCCAACAGACACTTATAAACAAAGACACATCGAAAGCATCCTCGACCTGGAACTTGTCGACGTAAAAGCCATACGCGAAGCCGATTTCCGCGTCGCCGTCGATGCGGTCAACTCCGTCGGAGGTATTGTCATACCAGACTTGCTCTACGCCCTGGGCGTAAAGGAAATATTCGAACTCCACTGCACCCCTCACGGTAACTTCGCGCACAATCCGGAACCTCTGCCGGAAAACCTTACCGAAATATCCGAACTGATGAAACAGGTGAAGGCCGACGTGGGCTTCGTTGTAGACCCTGACGTAGATCGCCTGGCTATCGTATGCGAAAACGGAGATATGTTCGGCGAAGAATACACCTTAGTCGCCGTGAGCGACTATGTGTTGAGTCAAACGCCCGGAAATACCGTGAGCAACCTCAGTTCAAGCCGCGCCCTGCGCGACGTAACCCTGGCGCACGGCGGACAATACCATGCCTCTGCCGTCGGCGAAGTAAACGTAGTCGCACAAATGAAAAAAACCAACGCCATCATCGGAGGCGAAGGAAACGGAGGCGTTATTTATCCCGAAGCTCACTACGGTCGAGACGCCTTAGTAGGCATAGCGCTATTCCTTACTCATCTGGCAAAGAAAAAAATGAAAGCGAGCGAACTGCGGGCCACTTATCCCTCCTACCACATCTCCAAACAAAAGATAGAACTGACGCCGGGCATAGACGTAGACGCCGTTCTGGAGAAAGTGAAAGAAAGATTCGCATCATACAACATAACCTCTATCGACGGAGTAAAAATAGACTTCCCCGACAAATGGGTGCACCTGCGCAAAAGCAATACAGAACCTATAATACGTATATATTCCGAAGCGCGCACCACAAACGAAGCGGAAAAACTGGGCGAACAAATGATACACATCATCAGCGAAGTGAGCTAAAAGGAAAAATGCAGCGGCGATATGAGAACACCATCCCTTCAATATCTATACTTGCAAAAGCCACTGACAACAATCCTCGTTATCTGTGCAATCTCCGTCTTACCGTGGATAGGCTTGGGCGATTACTCAACAAAAGGCGAACCGCGCGAAGCGGCCGTCGCTATCTCAATGCTTGAAAGCGGCAACTGGGTGCTGCCGCAAGCCTATGCCGACGAATTTGCCTACAAACCGCCAATGGCGCACTGGATGATGGCCGCCTTCTCAATCCCGCAAGGATACGTATCGGAATTTACATCGCGCCTCCCCTCCGCCCTGGCATATATATTGCTGATCGGGGCCACGCTTCTCTTCTTCGGGCGGAGCCTGAGGTTTCAGGATACTTTCATCGCCGTCCTGCTACTGCTTACGTGCATAGAAATACATCGCGCCGGGACGACCGCAAGGGTGGACATGCTGCTCACGGCATTTATCGTCGCGGGATTGTACGCATTATACCGGTGGGAAGACTGCCGCGAACTGAAAGGCCTCCCCCTTGCCGTTCCGCTGCTATTGGGATGCGCCGCACTGACAAAAGGCCCGGTGGGAATCGTATTGCCGCTCCTCACCTTCGGCGTCTACCTCCTGGCGCTAAGGAAATACCGCCTGATCATCATATTCAAGGCCCTGGTATACGCCGGCGTCTCCTCAATCTTCCTGCCGCTGATATGGTACGTGGCGGCGTGGAGGCAGGGCGGCGATGATTTCATGAACGTTATCATGGCCGAAAACTTCGGACGCTTCTTCCATATAACCGCTGCAAATGCCAACTATGACCTTGGACATGAGAATGGCGCGTGGTACAATGTGCTGACGCTCATCGCCGGATTTATGCCCTGGACAGCCTTGTACCTCTTCTCCCTGCCCGGTCTGAAGCCGGGTAAGCCCGTTACGCCGGTTAAAAACCTCCTCAACAAGGCCATCACAGGCTTCCGGTCGATGGAAAAGCTGAGGCAATTCAGCCTCGTGGCATTAGTCTGCATCCTCGTCTTCTACTCCATACCATTAAGCAAGCGAAGCGTATACCTCATGCCGGCATACCCGTTCATCGCCATCTTCCTGGCGCAATACACGCTCTACATAACGCAATATATAAGGAGGGCGACCGGCGCCTTTGCCATCTTCCTCGTCTCCGCCGTCTTAGCCATCCTCTCGATTGCAACGCTGGCGGCGACGAAAGTCATAGACCCCGTCGCCATAGCCGCCTCATTCACAAGCCGCGCCTCAACCTTGCACACCATCGGGATAATAACGGACGCTGTCGCCTCCCCCGACATCCTGACGGCGCTCATCATAGCAGTAACGCTCGCCGCCATCGTCACCGTATTCTGCCAGATGCGAAGAAAAATAAACCTGAAGATACTCTACTCCCTCATCTTCCTCGTCTTCGCCATACATCTGGTAATCGACGGCGTCGTCATGCGCGCAATACGCAACGAAGCATCCCCGCGCCCCTTCGCCGAACGAATCATAAAGGAATATCCGGTGGACAAAAGCAATGTCTACGTAATGAACAACCCGAAGGAATACGCCAACCTCTACGGCCTCAACTTCTACATGCACAACATCTTCCACAATTTCGAAACCGAACGCCCCCAATCGGGATACCTGTTCGTCGCCGAAAGAGACGCCTCCAAAATAACAATCCGCTACGAAGACGCCTACACATTCCACCACTTAACATCTTCGGATAAAGAATCGGGAGACCTGAAACAGAAGATCTATTTCTATAAATTCGTCGAAAAATAATAGCGATTCCGCATAAAATTATTTTTTTGATGATAAGTTACATGTTGGCGCGGAATTTTTTGTTTGCGCGCCTTCGGCATTGCGTTTTTTTAGGCTTTCTGAAAAATGTTCTTTAACCAAATTGGTGTTTTTGGTGTTTTCTGAAAAATCAACTTCCTCAAAAAGGCGTACTCCCGCCGGCGCGGACTTGTAGTCCGTGCCCTGCCGTCCGGTGCGGGGGCTTTCTGAAAAATGTTCTTTAACCAAATTGGGACGTTTTTAGGGGGTTGAAACATGTTCTTTAACCAATCGACTGCTTTTGGAGCTTTCTGAAAAATGTTCTTTAACCAATGGACTGCTTTTGGTTAAATCTGAAACATGTTCTTTAACGAACTTTTTGCTTTTGGGACTTTCTGAAACATGTTCTTTAACAAATCGACTGCTTTTGGGGTTTTCTGAAAGATGTTCTTCAACCAAATTGATGTTTTTGGTGTTTTCTGAAAAATCAACTTCCTCCAAAAGGCGTATTCCCGCTGGCGCGGACTTGTAGTCCGTGCCCTGCCGTCCGGTGAGGGGCTTTCTGAAAAATGTTCTTTAACAAAATTGATGCCTTTTGGGCTTTCCGAAAAATGTTCTTTAACGAATGAATGCTTTTGGAACTTTCCGAATAATGTTCTTTAACCAATGGACTGCTTTTGGTTAAATCCGAATAATGTTCTTTAACCAATCGACTGCTTTTGGAACTTTCCGAATAATGTTCTTTAACCAATGGACTGCTTTTGGTTAATTCCGAATAATGTTCTTTAACCAATGGAGTGCTTTTGGAACTTTCCGCTTAATGTTCTTTAACCAATGGACTGCTTTTGGGGTTTTCCGAAAAATGTTCTTCAATAAATCGACTGCTTTTGGTACTTTCTGAAAGATGTTCTTCAATAAACCATGTGCTTTTGGAACTTTCTGAAAAATGTTCTTCAACAAACCATGCGCTTTTGGTGTTTTCTGAAAAATCAACTTCCTCCAAAAGGCGTATTCCCGCTGGCGCGGACTTGTAGTCCGTGCCCTGCCGTCCGGTGTGGGGGCTTTCTGAAAAATGTTCTTCAACCTGGCGCTACTGAGGTTGGTGGTATTTTTTATTTTTTCTTGAATTAGGTTTTGGCTGGCGCGGAATTTTTGTTTGCGTGCCTTCGGCATTGCGTTTTTT
>JAIRZN010000101.1 GCA_031267205.1 Tannerellaceae bacterium
TACGTGAGGGATGAATCGAGCGGGGCGGTTATAGCAAATACGCCTTCTTCCGATTTCCCGCTGATTCGCTTAGAGAAAGATTGGCTGCTTGTCGAGCCTTCGGCGGACACGTTTTACAGGTATAATAGCGAGCACGTGATGACGCCGTTCATTGCCAGGACGCCGCCGGTTCGCTCGATGACTCCTGAGGTGTTCCTTTTGCCGAGCGTCATTACGGACCGTTATTACTTCATGGATGCGGTTAAGAAGGAGTGGAATTTTGAGACACACGATGGATTCCCAAGGACGTTGCTTGTTTACGACCGTGTTGAGGGGGCTATTTATGAATCGGTTGTCTATAACGGCGATTATTCGGGCAAGGAAAAGACGCCTTTGTATTCGAAGCCCATGAGCGAGGATATAGCGTTTTCGGGATTGCTTGAGGCCGGCGAGTTGGTCGAGGATTATAATGAGGGGCGGCTCAAAGGGCGGCTGGCGGAGATTGCCGCGGAATTGGACGAGGAATCTAACCCGGTTGTGATGTTCGTCAAGCATAGGAGAGCTTCCTGAACTGCGCCGCTATCATAAAGGCCGTGAGAACGGTTGCGATCAGGTCGGCGGCCGGCAGACTGACCCAGACGCCGGCGATCCCGAAGAAGCGGGGCAGTACGATCAGGCAGGGCACGAGGAATAGGAGCTGGCGAGTGAGGGACAGGAAGATCGCCTGTCCCGACTTGCCGATAGAGAGGAAAAAGTTTGTAGCCACCATCTGGAATCCTACGACGGGGAATACCGCAAAAACGATGCGCATACCGTAGCCGGCTTCGGCGATCAGAACGGCGTCGGTCGTAAACAGCTTTAATATATATGTAGGGAAAAGTTGGCAGACGATGAAGCCGAACGTGGCGACGCCGACGGCCCAGAAGATTGTCAGCCGCGTGACGTGTGTGACGCGCTCGAAGCGGCGTGCGCCGAAATTGTATCCTGCTATCGGCTGCATTCCTTGGTTAAGCCCCATTATTACCATGACGAAGAGGAAGACGATGCGGTTTACGATGCCGTAAGCGCCGATGGCCATATCGCCGCCGTGCTCCTTCAGGCCGAGGTTGATAAGGAGGACAACGAGGCTTGAGCAGAGGTTCATCAGGAAGGGAGAGAGGCCGATAGATAGCATGCTGCGCACGAACTCGGCTTTGAGGCGGTAAATACCTTTTTTGAAGTGCAGCAGTTGACGGCGGTCGGCGAAATGCGCTATCTGCCATGCGAGCGAGATGAGCTGGGAGATAACCGTCGCCCAAGCCGAGCCCTTGATGCCCCAGCCGAAGCCAAAGATGAATATAGGGTTCAAAACACAGTTGATGACTACTGACGCAAGCGTTGCGTACATGGCCGACTTCGGGTGGCCTGAGGAACGTAATACGGCGTTAAGCCCAAGGTAAGTGTGTGTCACCACATTTCCTGCGAGGATAATTTGCATATAATCGCGGGCGTACCCGATAGTATTCTCTCCCGCCCCGAAAAATTCCAGGATAGGATCGAGGAAGTATAGGAAGACGGCCGTAAAGGCGATGCCGATAATAATATTGAGCGTAAGGACGTTGCCCAGGGCCTTGTTCGCGCCTTCGTATTCCTGTTGCCCAAGCTTGACGGAGATAAGCGTAGATGCGCCCACGCCTACGAGCGAGCCGAAGGCGGCCGCCAGATTCATGAGCGGGAAGGTAAGGGCGAGGCCGGCGATTGCCAATGCGCCTACGCCGTGGCCGATGAATATACTGTCGGCGATATTATAAAGCGAGGCCGCCGTGAGCGCTATGATGGCAGGGATGGCGTAACCCTTCAATAGCTTGTCGATGCGTTCGGTTCCTAAGATGAGAGGGGAGTTGTTTTCGGACATAATATAATAATTATACGTGGGCAAAGGTACGAAAAAACTCCGGCGATACTTGTATATCTAAAAAGACTGTCTATCTTTGCACGGCGAACAGGAAAAGGTTTCGTAATTGATAACGCGGAGTGGAGCAGTGGTAGCTCGTTGGGCTCATAACCCAAAGGTCGCAAGTTCGAGTCTTGCCTCCGCAACGAAAGGAAGCGGCTGTATCTTTTGAAGGATGCAGCCGCTTCTTTTTGTTCCCATGCATATGTTCAAGGCTTCCGCCTTTTTCTCCAGAGCTGGTAAGAGTTGATGATGTTTTGCCAAAGCACGTAAGCGGCGGGAGCTACCGAGGAGACGGGGTTAAGGTATGCTTGCGCCAGCCAGATGGCCAGGATGGTGTTCTTCTGCCCTAAACCCTGTCCGGACGATACTGCGTCGCCGTAATGACGACCGATGCGCCTCCCCAGCAGGAATTGGCCTGCGCATATAACCAGGGAGACGGCTGCGAGGGCGATTTCCGTCTTGTAATCGGGATTTTCCTGCTCGACAATAAACTTGACGGTGATGGACGTAACGATAGTAAGGGCGACCGTCCAGAAGTAGAAGGATAAATTATGCTTGCTCGCAAGCCAGGCATTCATGCGAGGGAAAACATACCTTATTATCCATGCCGTCAACAGCGGCGCCACCAAAACAGGCCCCACCTGCCCGAAGATGCGCAGGAGCGAGCCCGCAAAAGATAGCTCCGCCCCCGAACCCACGAGCGGAAGCAGCAACGGAGCGACAATAGCCACGCCGACGTTGCACAGCAGCAGGTAAGTCGTGAGGAACGCCACATCCCCGCCAAGCAAGCCCGTAATAACCGCGGCCGCAGTAGCCGTAGGCACGAGGACGCAAATAAAAGCTCCCTGCGCCACGACAGGATTGTAGAGGCTCAAGACTGCATATACTAACAGGCAACCAAGCAATTGTATCGCCAATAACCACACGTGCGCCCTGCGGATGGCGATAGAGCGCGGGGAAAGTTTGCAGAAGGTGAGCAGCAGCATCGTGAAGATGAGGCCGGGCGTAAGGAAAGAAAGGTAACTTATCCACGGATAAGCTACCGTTCCAATTATAATCGCCAGCGGAAGCGCCTGATTTTTTAAAAGCCGGAATATGTTCACCACATTCTTATCTGAGCGGGATATATTGCACGAAGGCTTCTATGGCTTCGTAGGCGGCAAGGCCCAGACTGTGATAGAGTGCGGCGGTGGCCCGGTTGCGGTCTTCGGCGCGTTGCCAGAAGAGACGCTCGTCGTCGCCGAGGAAAGGAGCGCTTTCGGCTTGCGACTGGTGTTTGAGTATAGCGTTACGTTTGCTGCGCAGCTCTTCGGGGCTGATCGGCACGGCCATTTCGATGTGATCCATATCCCATTCCGCCCATGCTCCGCGATACATCCATATACGGCATTGCTTCATCCATTCGTCGTCCTTAAGCTCGTCGATAGCGGCCAGCGCAGCGTCGAGGCATACCTTGTGCGTCCCGTGCGGGTCGGCCAGGTCTCCGGCGACGAATATCTGCGTAGGCTTTATCTCCTTGAGCAGTTCGGCGACGATCTTGACGTCTTCCTCGCCCAGTTCCTTCTTCTTGACCATACCCGTTTCGTAGAAAGGAAGGTCGAGGAAGCGGATATGCGTATCGTCCGTTATACCCGAATACCTGGCTCCGGCGCGAGCTTCTTCCCTGCGGATAGTGCCTTTCATGAATAGGACGTCGTCGGTTTCCTTTTCGCCTGCCACCTTTTCGTAGCGGAGGAAGTGTATGATGTCTTCGGCCTTTTGCTTTACTGTGCGGTCGCCTGGGGAATACCTGTCGCAGACGTCCCTGAGGTATTCGCAATAGCGTATGACCTCCTCGTCGCCTACGGCGATATTGCCCGATGTCTGGTAAGCCACGTAGACGTCATGGCTCTGGCTGCACAAGCGGTGGAATGTTCCGCCCATGGATATAACATCGTCGTCGGGATGCGGGCTGAAGATTATCACCTTCTTAGGATAAGGCTCGGCGCGTTCGGGACGGTTATGATCGTCGGCATTCGGCTTTCCTCCGGGCCAGCCTGTGATGGTGTGCTGAATGTCGTTGAATATCTTGATATTTACGTTGTACGCCGAGCCATAGAGGGCGAGGAGTTCTCCGAGTCCGTTTTCGCTGTAATCCTTGTTTGTGAGTTTGAGGATAGGCTTGCCGGTCAGCCGGCACAGCCATACGATGGCTCTACGGATGAGCTGGTTGTCCCATTCGCAGTTAGTAACGAGCCATGGATGATTAATGCGCGTAAGCTGGAAAGCAGCCGACAGGTCGATTACCACCTTCGCTTTACTGCTGCTTTGCAAATACGTGGACGGCATAGCGTCGCTCTCCTTGCCTTCTACCGTTTCTTTTATGACGCCGGCCTTGCCTTCACCCCAGGCCATGAGGACAATCTCTGCGGCTTTAAGTATTGTAGACACGCCAACCGTGATAACGCCGTCGGGCACGTTCTCCACAGACTTGAAGATGCGTGAAGCCTCCTTGCGCGAGTCATTATCTATGAGAACCAGCCTTGTCGATGTATTAGTTCCCGCCCCAGGGCTGTTAAAGGCTATACTGCCTGCCTGCCCTATGCCGAGCAGGGCGAAATCGAGGCCGCCGGCCTCCTTTATCTTACGCTCGTAGTTGAGGCAAAAGTCAAAGATATTTTCCTTCGGCATAAACCCGTCCGGCGAATAAATGTTCTCCGGCAGTATGTCTACATAATCCAGGAAATAATCCTTAAGGTATGTAAGGTTGCTGAACGCCATCGAGCTTAGCGGGTAGAACTCATACGAGTTGAATACGATTACATTGCGGAAGCTGAGGCCTTCGTCCCTGTGCAGGCGGATTAATTCCTTGAAAACGCTCTGCGGACTGCGTCCTCCGGGCAGAGCTATGACAAACTGCTTACCTGCCGCCTGCTTCGCCGCGATACGGGCGGCTATCTCCGACGCAACCTCGCGCGAGCCCTCGTCGGCCGACTCGTATATCACGGTCGGGATCTTCTCAAAGCGCGTGAGGACGGACTGCTCGTATGCATTCTCCGGACGATAATACCTGTTTGGTATACGTGTCAATGAAATTTGGGAACTTAAATTTTTCTTCATCTTTGTTTTAGCATTAAAATAATCTGAGATACAAAAGTACGAAAGAATCCCGTATAATTAACCCGCTCAATTTAAAACACAAACCGCCCGCAAACGCCGCGCGCCGGTTTTATAAACCGACATGGTCGTTTTGAATGTATTTTGGCGTTATTTTTAGATGAAAAAAAACCAAAGAGCCACGTTGTATAAAAATATTCCTATATTTGCTGAATAACTGAATAACTAAATAACAATAAATCTTTTTTTCATGGATACTACAAGGAATATTTCAGATGAAATCTCTATGGGTGGCGTACTGCACAACGCCTTAGCTTTTGGAACCACCGTTAAGGGCGATGTTACCACTGATGGTGATTTTCGTTTAGACGGCAGGATAGAGGGAACGATTAGCTGCGGCGGCAAAATCGTAATAGGGCCCACAGCACAGGTCGAAGGCGACATTATCTCCGTAAACGCCGAAATACTCGGCTCCGTAGTCGGTAGCATTACTACGAGCGAAGTTTTAGTGCTCAAACCTACCGCAGTTATAAAAGGCGTTATAACAACGAAAGCTTTAGTAGTCGAACCGAGCGCCAAATTCTCCGGTACCTGTAACATGCAGTTGAACGACCCCGACACCGACCTGCAGGACCTGGACCTCGCGCTACCCAACGGCGCTCCTTCCCCAGTCGCCAATAACGTACCCGTTAGTGAAGGCTATACTTTTTAGCGCACAAACAGCCGACACGGAGAAAAAGAGCAGTTGATGATTCGTTCAATTGCTCTTTTTAGTTTTATAACTGCGTAAAAAACGTATCTTTACCCGCAAAATAAACGATATGTATACAAAAAACAACAAACGTCCGCTCCTCCTTATATCCGTCCTCTTACTCGCGATAACGGATAGCTTCGCCCAAACGGGTGACGATCCCGACGGCCTCGCTTACAAAACCGAAATATTCGCATCCGCCGCTTCGGGCGATTATACTCCCCTCTGGTTAGTGAGCAACCGCCACGGTATCGTGCCCTTAGACGCAGGCAACGCCTACCTCAGCGCCGGAATGTTTTACGGCAAACACTTTGACAACGGACTGCGGCTCACCGCCGGAGCCGACATCGCAGCAGTCACGCCACGCTATCGCAACATACTCGTCAGGCAACTTTACGCAGAAATCGCCTACCGCGCCTTCTCGCTCAGCGCAGGCAGCCGCGAACGACAATCGCTGTCCTTGTGGGACGAACAACTCAGTTCGGGCGACATGGTACTGTCCGGCAACGCACGCCCTGTCCCCGAAGTAAGGATAAGCATGCCCGAATACTCCCCCTTCCCGGGCACAGGGAAATGGCTGTACCTGAAGGGAAGTTTCTCCGTAGGACGCTCCTTCGACACGGATTACCTCGACCGTTTTACCGCAACCTCCAAAGCCTTTTATGTAAAAGACATGCTATGGCATTATAAGTCCATATTCTTCCGTATCGAAGACCCTGGAAACCGCTTCCCCCTATCCTTAGAGCTTGGCCTGCAGCACGGAGCGCAATGGGCGGGCGTATCAACAAATCCAAGGATCGACAAACAGCCTAACTCCCTGACCGACTTCGCCAGGGTAATACTCGGAATGGGCGGGGGCGACGGGGCTACGGCCAGCGATTCGATAAATGTACTGGGCAACCATTACGGATCGTACGACATTAAATTAATGTATAAGGCCGCCGACTTCTCCGTCCAGGCCTACCACCAGCGTTACTTCGAAGATAAGTCGGGGACGATATTCAACAATGGATGGGACGGCCTATGGGGCCTCCAAGTATATCTGCACAAAACGCCATGGATGCAAAAAATCCTCCTCGAACGCCTCGATACGCGGCACCAGACAGGCCCGATGCATTTCCTGGCCTTTGATCACCAAAAATATCCTGCCGTAGGAGGCGGGGCCGACGATTACTATAATAACGGGGAATACACGACCGGCCTCTCTTACTTCAACCGTAGCGTCGGCTCGCCGCTGCTGCCCTCGCCGGAATATAATACCGACGGGACGGTAGGCTTCAAGAATACGCGCGTCCTCGCGTGGCACATCGGAATGTCGGGCGATTTATCCTCCTGTATTTCATATCGTATACTGTTTACCGTCAGGGACTCCTGGGGAAGGCACGCACAGCCGTTCAGGAATAATAAGACGGGCGATTCGGGATTGCTGGAGATCAGCTACCGTCACCCGCGCCTCGACGGATGGCTGCTGACCGGCTCAATCGCCGCCGACCGTGGGAATATCATGGGTAAAGGGGGTATAGGCTTTGGGCTATGTATTTCCAAGCGCGGGATTATTCCCACAAAGACGAGGCAATAATGCGGTGAGTATGCCCGGCCAGCTCCTGTAAATCCTTGGCGCCGACGCTTTCTGTCGAAACGGGAGGATGAATCACCATCTCCATCCTGTGGGGCCGCACTCCCAAAGAGCCGATAGGCATCACTTTATACGGGCCGTTAAGCGTTATCGGCACGACAGGCAGGCCAAAATCGGCGGCCATACGGAAGGCTCCTTTCTTGAAGCGCGACATTTTCCCGGTACGTGTGCGCGATCCTTCGGGGAAAACGACTACCGAAGCCCCCTTCCCCAACGCTTTTTCCGCCTCCTTTACGCTACGGGCGGCCGCCTGGGGCGTAGAATGGTCGACAAATATAAATCCCGCCGCCCTGCAAGCCGTTCCCACAAAAGGAATCCGCCTTAACCCCTCCTTCATCACCCACTTGACGGGCGCGCCGAGGAATCCGTAAATCAAAAATATATCGAAAGCCCCCTGATGATTGGACACGAATACGTAAGACCGTCCCGCCTCGATATTCTCCCTTCCGCGCACCCTGACGGGACAAAGGGCGAGGCAACAGGTTATCCGCGACCACAACATACCAGGGTAATAGGCGAAAACCCGCTCTCCGCCAAGCAAACACCCCCCCATCGTCGTCAAAGCCGTAATAACGGTAAGTATCAAAAAAACCGGCGCAAAAAACGCCCACAGGTATAAAGTATAAAGTATTCGTATCATCGGAAATTTCATTTATATCTCACATAACATCGTGTAAAAGTACATATTCCATACCGCATATACAACACGCCGCCCGCGCCGCGCGTAAAATAACAATTACGTAACCAAAGCGTCACGCCGGCGCGGGCTTGTCACGCCGGCGCGGGCTTGTCACGCCGGCGCGGGCTTGTAGCCCGTGCCTCCGCTTGTTTGTTTTGTATTCTTACGGTAGGGCACGGGCTGCAAGCCCGCGCCAGCAGAAGTATTTTTCCTACCAAATTCTGGGGATTAATTTATATTTCACTCTTTGTGCATAATCATTATACCCATTTAATTCCTTTTGTAATAAATTATCCTCATTTATTGTCCGTAATATTATAAAGAATGCGGCAAACAGGCTTGGTATAAATGCGTAAACAGATCCAATAATTAATGGCGGAATAAATGCAGAAACAATCATACATAAATTACCGGGGTGTCGAATTACGCTATATGGACCTTTATCTATAACCGTTTGTTTTCGTTCAGTTTGTATACGAACCGTCCCTTCAAAATATTTATTCGTTACCATTGCAAAAGTAGATATGCCAAGTGACATTAAATATAATAGAATACCTGGTATTATAAAATATATATTCAGATTCGACCATTCAAATCTAATATCAAATCCTGAAACAGCCGGTATAACAATTATACTCATTAAAAAATATAATCCAATAAGCTTTTTGTCCCATATTTTTGTATTACTGCCATCGTCAGCCCTAAAATTTAATACCTCCGGATTATTTCTTATCAAAAACAAATTGTTAATAATTGCGCCAACAATCATTAATCCGTAACAAGTAAATCCTCTTAATGCAAATATTTCACCACTACATAATAAAAATACGGCAACTGCAACAAGATAGGCAAACAGATTCTTAATAATGGCTTTTATGCCATTCTTTGAAATTTTCTCCATGATTTTTATCTAAATTAAATTTATATTCCAAGCGCAGACCATGTCTATACGGTCGTTGATGAAGTCGTCCTGCGCCCGCTCCCTCTCGCCCGGCGACAAGTCGGCATGACAGGCGGCGGCCTTGATGGAACTATCCCTCAAGCGCAAGGACAACCCGCCTGAAAACCTTAGCCTGCAAAAGCCGGGCAGCAAATATAGCGCAAAAAAGTGTCGGATTCGACACCTTTTTACATGAGGCCGTGGCAAACCGTCACGCTGGCGCGGGCTTGTAGCCCGTGCCCCCGCTTGTTTGTTTTGTGTTTTTATGGTAAGGCA